>JAGPFK010000280.1 GCA_018056585.1 Clostridia bacterium
GTGTGATGATGACCAGCAATAAATTGGTTAATTGATGGATGCCATTTTCGTCAATCAGATGAAAACGGCGGCATAAGAAGCCGACAAAAATCAACAAAAACAGAATCAGGACCTGGTTGCCCACCAGAAGCGCATTGTCAAAAATCATGAATTCATTGCCCTCATCTTTGTCTGATCAGATTTCGAACTATTTTGTGTTTTCCGGGAAAAAGTTCAGTGATTGGATGTTTCGGATGAAAAGTCCGGCACCTTTGTGCTTTCCCCCGGACTCATCGTATCCGTTGTGATGATCTGACCTTCGAAAAAATCATCCGGAATCACAAATCGGACGAGTAAAAAACTGATGATACCCAACAGGATAAACATCCCGACAATGATTAAAGCGGACCAGAAGCAACCCAGAGCCGTTCCCTTAAAAAGAGATTTGCGACGCTCTTTCTTTTGTTCCTTGGTGAGTGGCACACGATTATTTGGATTTGCCGAATAAAGGAAATTGCCGCATTTTTTACAGACAGATTTACCTTTTGGGTTATCGGTACCACAACGACTACATTTCATTCAAAGACCTCCAGCCCCGTCTCATTTTCCCATAAAATCAGCCAAATAGGGAGCCATGACTTGACAATGCTTTTTATACACCAAATATTTGATTTTGTACAGCAAACGGCATTTTAACTACGAAATTGACAGAAGAGGTGTTCTGATGATAGATTGTCAGGATAGACACATCATTTTTCATGTTTGGCTGAACATAGGGGGACAAAACATGGATTTTCGCAACATCATTACAGATTTTCTGGCCGATCAGACGGGTCTCGAGCCGGAACAAATTGATGCGTGGATCGAAATACCGCCGCAACCAGAGCTTGGAGATTTTGCTTTTCCTTGTTTTCGCCTTGCCAAACACCTGCGCCGCTCACCGAACCAAATTGCCGTCGAACTGGCTCAGAAAGCAAAATCCGGCCTTCCCAACATTAAGGACATAAAGGCTGTCAATGGATATCTTAACTTTTTTGTTGACCGCGGAGCTTATGTTGCCTCTACCATCCGTAAAATCCTCGACGCGGGTGAAACTCTGGGACGATGTGGCATTGGCTCCGGTCAAACCGCGGTGATTGAATATTCCTCGCCCAACATCGCCAAACCTTTCCACGTTGGCCATGCTTTTTCAACGGTTCTCGGCCATGCTCTTTACCGAATCTACGATCATCTCGGCTATCGAACGGTTCGGGTCAATCATTTGGGTGACTATGGCACGCAGTTCGGAAAGTTGATTGTTGCCTGGCGGCTGTGGGGGAATGAGGATCAAGTGTCAGCTGACCCCATCCGCGAACTGTTGCGCCTATACGTTCGCTTCCATGAAGAAGCCAAAACAAATCCGGAGTTGGAGGATAAGGCACGTGAAGCTTTCCGCCGTCTCGAAGAAGGATGTGAGCCAGAAAAAGAGCTTTGGCAGAAATTTCGCGATCTGAGCCTGAAATCTTTTGACGAAGTCTATAAACGATTGGGTGTTTCTTTTGACAGCTATTTGGGGGAGAGCTTTTATTCCAGCCGCATACCGGAGGTAATCAACCTTCTCGAAGAGAAAGGGTTGTTGGTTGAGAGCGACGGTGCTTTGGTTGTGCCGCTCGATGAATATGATTTGCCACCCTGCATTATTCTGAAATCGGATGGGACCACCATCTATGCTTCGCGCGATATCGCTGCCGTCCTGTACCGCTGGGAACAGTATCATTTTGATTGGAACATCTATGTTGTTGGCGCAACCCAGGCGCTTCATTTTCGTCAGGTATTTGCCGTTTTAGAGAAAGCCGGTTTTGAGGCGGCTAAAAAGTGCGTGCATGTTGGATTTGGCTTGGTCAAATTTCCGGACCGGAAGCTTTCCACGCGCAGTGGTGATGTTATTTTTCTCACAGACCTGCTGGATGAAAGTGTGGAAAAAACAAAAGCCATTATAGAAGAAAATAAGCGTCAGCGCCAAACAGATATAGAAGAGGACGAAATCGAAGAGGTCGCTGAAAAAGTGGGGGTCGGCGCTGTTGTTTATACCTTTTTAAAAAACAGCAGGGAACGCGACATCATCTTTTCATGGGAGGAAATGCTCGATTTTAATGGTGATTCCGCTCCCTATGTTCAATATACTTATGCCAGAGCCCGTAGTATTTTACGCAAAGCGGGACCTGAAGCCTCAGAAGCGACGATGATGGATGAGGAAGACTTGCGCTGCCTTTCAACCGATGATGAATTCGCGATGGCTAAGATCCTTTATGACTTTGAATCGACCCTCATCAGAGCCGCAGAACTATATGAACCCTATTTGATTACCCGTCAGATTACCGCTTTGGCCCGTGCTTTTAATAAATACTATAACCACGAACCGATTCTGAAAACAGAAGATCAAACACAAAGAAAAGCCAGGCTGGCCATGGTCCAGGCTGTTTGCCAGGTTATCCGGATGGGTCTGGATTTAATTGGAATTTCTGTTGTTGAACGGATGTGAGTTCATGTCACAACCCCTGTATGTTGTCCCATTTGATCAGCTCCCTGACCATAAACCTGATATGGATCAGGTCGAGAATTTAATGCGGCGGGCACGCCTTCATTTACGTCTGGCCACCAATCCGGACAGCGCGCGCATTGCCGTTATGGAAATACAGGCGGTGACCAAATCCTACAAGGAATCTTTTTCTTTGACACAAATCAAAGACTTTTTATCACCTGATGACAAAAAGACAATGGCTGATCTTGATTTTTTCGACCAGGCGGATAAGCGATTTGATTATCAGCTTCGGCAATTTTATTCCGCTTTGCTGACCACGCGCTACCGGCCTTATCTGGAACAGCAGTTTGGCTTGTATCTTTTCCGCCTTGCCGATCAATATCGCCTGTTCAATCAGCCTGAAGCAGCGACGGAGCAGAGCAGGGAGCGGCAGCTGGTTCGACAGTATCAGAAATGGAGGCGTCATTTTCGTTTCGAGGCCGAGGGTCAAGAGATGACGCATCAGGCGCTGCAAAGTCTTTTGGTCAGGCCGGAACGGGACAGACGCAAGACTGTTTGCCTTTCTTACGCGAATCGA
>JAGPFK010000281.1 GCA_018056585.1 Clostridia bacterium
GTTTGTACCCTTTGCACGGTCGGTTGTTTCGTCTTTTGCATCTTTATTTCAGCTGTATCAACTTTTAATTCTGTTGATTCAGCTTCTTTTTTTATCTCTTCTTCAGGCTTAGCCTGCGAGATCACAGGGGCCGCCTTGGGCTCTGCCGCCGGTTTTTCCTCAGGCTTTTGCACCGACTCTTCTTTTTCATTTTCCGGAGCATCAGGTTCAAAATCCTTGGCCGGTCTCGATTTTTTGACAACTTTAACCGTACCGGTGATCTTTTTACCAGAAACACCTTGCACCGTAAGGGTCGGACCCGTTATTTCTTCTGGTTCCTGATCCTTATTTGTCATATCCATTGTTGTAGGTTTCGGATTGATGTCCGTTTCTTCCTCATTTTTCTGAGGCTTTTCTTTTTTTCTTGGCGGCTGCATCAAACCGTCACCGCGGACAAAGCCTGCTCTCAACCCGGCTTCGGGATCTTCTTTTTTGACCATAATTTCTTTCCTGTTCCTCCACTGATTGTATTTATCCTTCTTGTGTTGCAGACAAAGCTTTTTCCTCCGCTGATTCTGCCGGGGTCTGTTCGATTAAATCATTGAGGCGTACGGCGAAATGCGTATCCATAATCGCAACCACGGCGCGACTTGAAGAGCCGGTCCAATGCCCAATTTCTTGTTTTTGTCCGAACTCAACAACACGGATATGTTCTCGACGAGCCGTTTCTTTGATCTGCCGGCCTGTCCGCTCTGCTGCGTCACAGGCGACAATCACCAGACGCGCCTGATGCTGCCGGATAGCCTTTTCAACAGCATCCATACCGCCGATGACCCGTCCGGCACGCCTGGCCAGGCCTAACAGGCGATAAACAGCCTGCTCATCAAGAATAGGATCAGCTTGCTGCAACGGTTCTATTTTTCGGTTATTCACTTTCTTTATCTGCTGCCTCA
This sequence comes from Clostridia bacterium, assembly GCA_018056585.1. Classification (GTDB taxonomy): domain Bacteria; phylum Bacillota; class Clostridia; order Saccharofermentanales; family UBA5734; genus JAAYBY01. The sequence continues at coordinate 933 of JAGPFK010000281.1, forward strand.
TTTTCAGGCCATTCCTCCATTTCTCGCAATAATGCAATGATATCGTCGCCAACGTGTGTTTTCAAACCCTTGTCCAGCCGACGGGTTCGTATGGCTTCTTCAATGCATGTTTGGTTTCGGCAGACATAAACACCTCTGCCCGGCTTTTTGCCTGTCGGATCAAGGGTGATCTCGCCGGAGGGATCGAGAACGACGCGAATCATAGACCGCTTTGGTTTTTGGGTTTTGCATCCGACGCACATTCTCTGTGGTATTCGTTTTGCCATAGCCATTCCTCCTGATCGGTTCAGGTGAGATCCGAGCTTTTTAGCCGTCGTCTTCAAATGAGGCGGCCGTAGCTTCAGCCGCTTCTGTAAAGCGCGCCATCAACTCGGATTCGATTGCCTCTCTGAATTGCGACTCGCTCTTAATATCAATTTTCCAGCCGGTCAGGCGGGCCGCAAGTCTCGCATTTTGCCCATCCCTTCCAATGGCCAGGGATAATTGATGGTCCGGTACGACAACTCGGGCAATCCGTTCTTCTTCCTGGATGTCCACGCGCACGACCTTGGCCGGACTGAGGCTGTTGCTGATATAGACGGCGATATCGGGGCTCCATTCAATAATATCTATTTTTTCGCCCAAAAGCTCGTCCATCACAGCCTGGACACGCAAACCACGCTGGCCGACACACGATCCCACCGGATCCACATTCGGGTCCCGGGATACGACAGACATTTTGGTGCGTGATCCGGGTTCCCGGGCAACGGAGATAATCTCAACCACACCGGATGAGATCTCCGGGACTTCCTGTTCAAATAACTTCCGGACCAGATTGGGATGGCTTCTGGATACATAAATGATGGGCCTTCCCTTTTTCTCGTCCACTTTAAGAATTAGAAACCTCAAGCGCTGGTTAAAATTGTAGTTATCGGTGCTGACTTGTTCCCCGTAAGGCAGGATAGCCTCGGCGCGACCGATATCCACGATTACCTCACGCCGATCTTTGCGCTGAACTACACCGGCGGCAATCTCGCCTACCCGGCTGCTGAATTCATTATGAATCCGTTCCCGTTCAGCACTGCACATTTTTTGGTTGATGACATTTTTAGCCGTCTGAGCCGCAAGACGTCCGAAATCTTCCGGGCGCAGCTCAAATTCCATCATGTCACCCACTTCAAATTCATCAGAAAGCGCCTTGGCTTCACTCAGTGACATCTCTACATTTGGATCGGTCACAGTCTCGACAACCGTCTTTGACATATAGACACGCATATCACCTGTTTCCCGATCGACTTCAGCACGGATATTATCCGTTGTTTTCGCGTCAAATTCGCGTTTATAAGCAAGCACCAAAGCTTCTTCAATGGCTTGAAATAAAACTTCCGTTTCAATGCCTCGCTCTTTTTCAAGTAATCGCAGGGCTTCAATCAACTCCGCGTTCATGCTTCAAAGACTCCTTCCATTCGTTCAAAACTGAACAACTTGCTTTATTCTGGCAACCATGCTCCGTTCAACGGTCAGCTGTGAACCATCTTCCAGATCCAATATGATTTCTGTTTCCGTACAGGGCGCCAATTTGCCCTGAAATGTTTTCTGACCATTCAACGCACGGTAAAGTTTAACTTCAACCAGATCACCTACATGGCGCAGGAGATCACGTGTTGTTTTCAAAGGGCGGTCCAGACCGGGCGAAGAAACTTCAAAAAAGTCATGGCCACAAATATCCGGCCGGCTGTCGATCAGCGGATCCACAAGCATGCTGACAGCTGTGCAGTCATCGATCGTTACGCCGCCTTTTTTATCAATAATCAGGCGCAAAATTCTGGCCTTGTTTTTCCCTTCCCGGACCAGTTCGACGTCAACCAATTCAAGACCCAGTGAAGCAACCGGTCCTTCAACCAGCTCAAAGACAATCCTGGTCAGGTTTTTCCCGGACATTTCCCTCTCCTTTCCCCTTTCTGATAGAAACAAAGAGTGGGGATCCCCACTCTTTGATAACACACTCCGGTCATTCCTTGGTTATTATATCACGGGTTTGCCACGGTTGCAAGGTTTTAAAGACTTTTTTCTGATCGGGACCCCACTTTTACAGTTTGAGAAAGCGACAATCCCCTAAACCTCTCTCCAGCAAGGTTTTTGGGGATCGCAAATTCAGCAAAAGC
>JAGPFK010000009.1 GCA_018056585.1 Clostridia bacterium
ATTCCATTTACCATGTGAAAACAGGCTTTTCTCAAGGAAAATTGGTAGAAAATTCTTTTTGCAGGCTCCTCTGACCACGCTCCCTCAGTGCTTTCCAGACAGCGCAGTTAGTTCTAGAATAAAGGCATAGGTTGCCATGCAAAGGCTTGAGGTTAACGAGGGTATCGCTCTATTTGGGAGCAATAATCACGATCTCGGAATTGGAGGTGCTACGATGAGCAGACATTTCAGAATACTCTTGGCAGCATTTCTAACTGCCATCTTGCTTATTACGGTTCCAGTTTCAGCTGCATGATTTGGTCTGGATTATTCTGCGCCTGAAGCTGGCGTCCGGGAAGGGCATGTATGTGCATTACCTTCAGAGGCAATGAACGACATCAAAATAAACGACTATTATGACGGCAGCGATATCGATCGCGGACTTGGCCTACCAACGATGTATTGGAATCTGTATTCTTCTAACTATAGCGGCAGATTCCAAGATGTGTCCAGGACAGGGATCTATACGAATTATTACTTCAGCCCCTCAAATGGCAGGCTGCAAATCGACATTTCTGTCCCTACATCAAGCTCTGCTGATCACTATTATGTCGATTTATTCAGAACAAATGGAACCTTGCTATACAGCAATCAACTGACAAAAGGCACTGCCCGGAGTGTCTGGTACACGACCCTCGACGATAATCTTTTTTATTGTTTCAAGATTCGTGCATCTACTTACGGCACCATTTCAGGAACATTCACTGTACATCATTAATCCAGGCCATCATGCTGTTGAGATGGTTTTGTTTGGCCAAGAAATGATAACTCACCAGTTATAATCGAGATCAATGATTATTGGCAATTATGATTTAGGGCGTTAATATGGGCTGGGGAATCCCGATACTATTATTGTTGCTGACGTATACTACTTTATAAGTACAAGTGGAAAACATATGACAAATTGCACCTTTGCATGGCAACGGCTTTTTGTGTTTACATTTTTCTAACGTTAAGTGTGACAATCCTTCCGCTTCCTCTTTTCTACCCAATCATCGGGCCATTAGGCTTATACTTCAATTTAGTTCCGTTTGTCGATCTGTTTGAAGGCTCACCATACGCCTTGAAAGAGATTGTTCTAAACATAATCATGATGGTGCCGTTTGGTTTCTTTGTATCATTCTATTCTAAAAGAAAGCGCCTTGTTAAGGCGTTACTGTTAGCATTCCTTTTCAGTTTAACGATTGAAACAATCCAACTGATCTATGGATTATTCTGGACTAATCTTCGCAGCTTTGATATTACCGATATCATAACCAATACCAGCAGGGCCGCGCTTGGTGCCCTTGGATTCAAAATACTCGACCTTGTTTTGGCTTGGACGAAAAAGACTCATACTACTCTATGAATGCATGAAAATCGTACGGCAATTTGAACCTTGTATGACAACGGCGCAAATACTGCTTCCCAAACCGGAATTTGTTACTCTGGATCGCAATCCATAATGAGCTTGCCGCATTCTCTGCAAACGTAAGCGGTGGGAAACTCAGAAAGCTGGTCGAAATGAGTTGTTTCTATCAGATCAAGTTTAAATGATGCATAAAAAAAGGGTTCCAGCGAACCCTCTTGAGCTTTACCCACGGCTACCCTTTATACGAAAGTTTTCATCAGACAATCTCGTTTCCATTTTCCGGATTTGCTTCCCTTCTGAAATAACTCAGTCAGTGGCTCTTCCTTCAATGGTATTCAATTGTCTGAAGAACAACAGCCACCATTCTCATGAAAAGCCATTGCCCTTTCGTCTTTCCACATCTTCGATGTGGCGGTTTTTCCGATGGGTCTTACCTCTTTAAGGTATTCCCTGGAACCTAGCCTCATTATAGCAAGGCATAAATGATCTGTCAACACTTTTTTAAAAATATTTTTGTATTCATTATTTTGTAACCTATGTTACAATAATATCTTCTATTATGTTGAGAGCAAGAATAATAAAGACGAAAAGGAAATTATACGCTATGATAAGTGTAGCTTTATATGATGGTTCACAAACGCTCTGGACACAAAATGATACGAGGAGGTTTTTATATGCAGCAAAGACCCTATGGAAAAGGAAAAGAAATGATCTCTGTGATTGGCTTTGCCGGAATTATTGTCATGAATGAAACACAGTCCGATGCCAATCAATATGTGGCTGAAGCCATAGACCAAGGCGTCAATTATTTTGATGTTGCGCCCTCCTATGGTGATGCCCAGGACAAGCTCGGTCCAGCTCTTTTAGGCAAGCGTAAGGATGTTTTTCTAGCCTGCAAAACAGAAAAAAGAACACGCAAGGAAGCTGAAGAGGCCTTAAATCACTCGCTTAAAGTGCTTCGTACAGATTATTTTGATCTTTATCAACTGCATGCCATGACAACAGATGAAGATGTCAAGCAGGCTTTTGGACCCGATGGGGCAATGGAGGCGATCGTCAAAGCAAAGCAAGCCGGTAAAATTCGTCACATTGGCTTTTCAGCGCATTCCGACCGTGCAGCACTTGCTTCACTGGCTCAATTTCCATTTGATTCTGTTTTATTTCCGTTGAATTGGATGACTTATTTGCGTGAAGATTTCGGCCGGCCAACAGTTGAAAAGGCCTCACAGGAAAATGTGACGTTATTGGCGCTCAAAGCGCTGGCACGTTGCGCCTGGCCTGAAAACAAAAACGAAAAGCCTTATCCAAAGTGCTGGTATGAGCCATTGGATGATCCCTATCGGGTAAGCCTGGCTTTGCGTTTTACACTATCATTACCCGTTACAGCTGCTGTTACGCCGGGTGATATTCGCTTGTTTCGCTTGGCGCTAAAAGCTGCTGAATCATTAAGTCCGATCACGAAAGAAGAAATTGACTTGCTAAAATCCTGGGATCTAGATCGGCAACCTATTTTTAAGAGCAATCATTCCGGCAAAGCATGATCAAAAGCCAAACTGTCGCTTTTCCCTTTCTGAGTTCAATTACCAAACCGGTCGGATATGAAAGCAGCCAATCGGTCAGCCAAACTTGAAATACGGTTTTTGTCTTCACCTTCTATCATAACACGGATGACAGGCTCTGTTCCGGATGGTCTTACCAGAACGCGACCTTTTCCGTCCAACTCTCTTTCTATTTGAGTGATTAAGTTTCGCACCGCTTCATCCTGCATCGCCTCATGTTTTCTGTCATTCGGCACCCGGGCACTGATTTGTACCTGTGGTAAAGAACGAATGATCTTTCTCGCTTCACTAAGCGGTTGATGCGGCTTATCCGGCGGGTATAAGGCATACAAAAGACGAAGGGCACTCAACAATCCGTCTCCCGTTGTCGTTTGTTCAAGCAGGATGATGTGTCCGGACTGTTCCCCGCCGATGACATATCCATGCTGCAGCATTTCTTCGAGAACATATCGATCGCCAACTTTTGTCTTGACAATCTCAATCTCATGATTGCTTGCCATGATCTCCAGCCCCAGATTACTCATCACGGTCGCAACTATTGTGTTCTGTCGCAATTCGCCGCGCGCTTTCATATCCGCGCCTATCACGGCCAGCAGAACATCACCGTCCGCGACACAGCCATTTTCATCAACCGCTATGACACGATCAGCATCGCCGTCAAAAGCAAAGCCAATGTCACAGCTTCCCTTGCAAACCAACTGACAAAGGCGGTCCGGGTACAAAGAACCGCAATTGGCATTGATGTTCGTTCCATCCGGCTCCGCGCTGATCGTCACAACAGACGCACCCAGATCCCGGAATAATCCTGGCGCAATATCAGAACTGGCACCGTTTGCGCAATCCAGCGCGATCTTTATGCCGTTGAGCCTGATGCCCATCAACCCTTTTAAATGATCCGCATAGTCTTTCGCAGCGTTTATTTTTCTTTCACAACAGCCTATGGCATCTCCCGTCGGGCGATAAACCATTTTCTCGTCATATGTCTCAATCAGCGCCTCAATAAAGTCTTCTGTTTTGTCAGGCAGTTTATAGCCATCTTTATTAAATAGTTTAATACCATTAAACTCAAACGGATTGTGTGACGCGGAAATCATGATCCCCGCATCACATCGATAGAACTGGGTCAGCCAGGCTACAGCCGGTGTTGTGACAACGCCGGCAAGCCAAGGATTTGCGCCGGCCGTGCATAAGCCGGCCGCCAACGCCGACTCCAGCATGCTGCAGGAAATGCGGCTGTCATTACCAACCAGAATGTTCGGTTTATGCCGGCAGTCTCCTGCCAGTACACTGGCAGCTGCCCATCCGACTTTATAGGCTAAGTCAGGTGTTAATTCAACGTTTGCGACACCTCTTATCCCATCGGTACCAAACAATCGCGTCATAAAATACTCCTCCCCTAATGGATGTTTTGAACGTGCACGTTACTGCCTTGCTTCTCCTGATTGGTATGACTTTATGCGAAGCATCGGATTTTCTTTTCAGGCAAAATTCGGAATTCAGTTTGTTCAGTCGGCTCCTTCATTTCTTTTCTTCGAACACTGACCGTTACTGTTGAAGGGAATTTATAGGTTGTTTTCACATACATGAGTGTGCCTGTGCTAACCTGAACCTCAAGACGGATCAGCCCTGTTTTATCAATTTGTGAAAGATCAATGTAAGCTTTGACATCGCTGCTGCTCATATTATTAATGACTTTACGGCGTCCCATCAGCGTCACCTGAACATTTTGCAAAGGATATTGCACTTCAAAACCCCGGCTTTCAGCTTCCTCGATACCCACATAGCTGAGAGGAATGGTGAAAGTCCTGGTTTCAATCGGATTAACCGTTACTTGCACATAAAGCCATAAAGCAATCGCAATGGCAAGAGATAAAATAATTAAGGGAATGCGGTGCTTCCTGCCCGTTTTTTTCGTTTTTTTCCTCTTTTGACCTGCTTCCTTCGCTTCCACATCCACTTCGTCAATCATTTCTTCTTCATCAGACAGCAATGCTTTCTCCTGATCCGATTCTTTTTGCCGTCGTCCACCGCGAAAGAGACTGCCGACCAAACCACTCGCCGGGCGTTGTGGTTTTAGAAGTTTATGTAGCAAAGCGCGCAACGCATCTGCATTTTCAAGGGTGTGAAGACGCCCGTCAACAGCAACGCTGATCGTGCCTCGCTCTTCTGAAACTACAATCGCGATGGCATCGCCCATCTCGCTGGCGCCAACAGCTGCTCGATGACGCGTCCCATAGTCGCGACGTAAATGATAATTGTCTGATAAGGGGACATGAATTCGGGCGGCGGCAATGCGTCCATCCCGGATCAGTACCGCTCCATCATGTAGAGGAGATCCTTTATAGAAAATCTGCAGCAGCATGGTTGCGGATACAGCCGCATCGAGCTGAACGGCATTTTCCTGGTTGAGCAGTTCACCCAGCCGGGTTTGCCGCTCGATAATGATCAGGGCGCCTGTCCTGGTTTCTGCCATTTTTTCACAGGCCCTGACGATGGCTTCAATCATGTTGTGGATTGAACCGGCCATCTTGCTTTTCTCCTCAGGGATCATCGCCGATGAAATCATACTGAAACTGCTTCGGCCAACAGTTTCCAACGCGCGGCGCAATTCCGGCTGAAAAATAACAACAAATGCAATCGCTAAAACGGAAATGGTGTTGTTGAGTAAAAATCCAACCGTATTTAAACCAGCAAGACTGCAAACAATCGCAAAAGCCAGGATCAGAATCAATCCTTTGAGGAGCTGCCAGGCCCGGGAATCGTAAAGTAATTTGAGAATATAATAAATAACCAGAGCCGTCGCAAGAATATCTGCCACGGCCATCATAATATCGAGTGGCCCGCCAAAGAACAAGAGACCGCTTGTCAGGCTTTGAAACAAATTTTTTAAAAATTGCCCGATATTCGTCAATATATCACTGTAACCGGTCATTTGCAGCACAATTTGAAGCTCCTTTATGATGAATGCTCTCTTACCTTAATCATAAGGCAATCCTTCAGGCTAAACAAGATCGGGCAGGCAATCAGAACCATTTTATCGTTCTTCACGAAAATAAGACAGACCTAATGATTTAGGGCCTTGCCACGCTTTTTTCCGGGCATACGTGAAAATCAAAACCAAGATGGTCATTAGATAGGGATAGAGGTCAATAATGTACTGATTGAAAAAAGGCAGCCCGGCCAGCTCAGGAATCTGTTGAAGGCGAAATCCAATAATCTCAAGGGCGCCGAAAAGAAGTGATCCAGCCATGGCCTTAAGCGGATGCCAGCGAATAAAGATGACAAGCGCAACGACAATCCAACCCCGACCGGCAATGATATCATCAAGCCAGCTGCCCACATTGATCACTGAAATATAAACACCGCCCAGCCCGCAAAGCATGCCACCCAGGATAATGTGCCCGTATCGGTAGGCTGTGACAGAAATGCCGGACGCATCCGCTGCAGAGGGATTTTCACCGACGCATCGGAGATGAAGCCCCTGCCGGGTCTTGAACAGATAAACAGTCAAAAAGGCGGCAAGTAAAAAAGCACTGTAAACAAACCAATTGTGCCTCAAAAAAGCGGTGTCCATAACAGTCAGGAAAGGGCCCAGAACCGGAACATGCTGAACCGCGGACAGATCAGGACTAAGCGGGGTGGCCTGTGCAAAACGACGAATCGATTCCGGTGTATTCAAACCGGACCATGACTTACCCAATGTATTGGCAAATCCTGTCCCAAAAATCGTTAATGCAAGCCCTGTCACATCCTGACGTGTCCGCAAAGTCACAGTCAAAACGGCATAAATCAGGCTGCCAAACCCTGCCCCCGCCATTCCAGCCAGAACAGCCAACAGTAAACTGCCGGTCTTAACAGAGACAATAAACCCTGTAACAGCCCCCATCAACATGAGCCCCTCAACACCGAGATTCAGATGGCCGCTGCGCTCAGTCAGCGATTCGCCCAGTGTTCCAAGCAGCAGAGGAACAGACATACGAATGGCAGAGGCCAGAAAAAGGGCTGCCGCCAAAGCCGTGTTCACGGATTCCCCACCCCCATTTTATGGCAACCGTCCGCATCTGGATCCTTGTGAATCCGCTCAGTCACGATTCGATAACGAATAAAGAACTCCGCTGATAAGGCAGAAAAAAGAATGAGCCCCTCTATAATCTGGCAAACAGACGCGGGAACGCCCAATGAGAGTTCCATAGCTAAAGAGCCTTGTTCCATGGCCGCAAACAAGACAGAGACGAAGACCATAACTGGAATATGAAGCTGTGAGAGCCAGGCAATGATAATCGCCGTGAATCCGTTACCGCCTCCAATTTCTTCTGAAAGGGTATAGGCAACGCCATTGAGTTTCAGAACACCGGCAAGGCCGATGATCGCACCGGAAATAAAAACACCGAGGAGAATCACACGGGATACATTCATGCCAGCATATTGCGCTGTCCGGTCACTTTCGCCAACAACACGGATCTCATAACCTTTTTTTGTATCTCGCAGAAAGATTGTGACAAGTAAAGCCACAATGAGGGCAATAATCCAACCGATATGAACGCCAAAAATTTGGGGCAGCCTGGCGTGATCCGGTATGGCGGCAATTTGAGGAAATCCCATGGCCTCCGGATCTTTCCATATCTCACAACGCAAATAAACAGCAATCTTTATGGCAAGATAATTCATCATCAGCGTAAAAAGCGTTTCATTTGTTCCGGACCACGCCCGAAAAATTCCCGGGATCAAAGCCCACAAAGCGCCGCCCAACATGCCTGCCAGAATCATCAGGAGAATCAATCCGGCCCCCTGAACAGATGACGGCACAAGACGCGCAACACCCGTGGCACAGATTGCAGCAAAAACCATTTGCCCTTCGGCACCGATGTTCCAATATTTCATGCTGAATGCCACGGTCAGTCCAACAGCGACAATAAGCAAAGGAATGGCAACGGTTATGGTGTTTTTAAGTCCATACACCGATCCGAATGAGCCTTTGATCATGGCAAGAAAAGCTTTTATCGGGTTATAGCCAAGGAAAAAGATGATCAACATTGAAAACAACAGGGCGGTCAAAATCACCATGCCCCGTATCAATAAAGCCATCAACCCTGTCGTTTCTTCTTTTGCGGCAATGCGAACAGACCAGTTTTCAAAAGGAGTGGCCAGAACAGAAAATTTTTCTTTCTTTGTCATCTTGTCATCTTCCCGCTTTGTGACAGGGAAAGATCATCTTTCCCTGTCATCATCAGCCCTATCTGCTCTTTGCTTGCCATTCGCGCGTCAACCAAACCTGTCATTTTCCCACCACACAAAACGAGTATACGATCGCACAAATCAAGCAGCACATCGAGATCTTCACCAATATATAGAATAGCAACACCTTTTTGTTTTTGTTCATTGATCAGCCGATAAATGGTATAGGAAGCATGGATATCAAGTCCGCGGACCGCGTAGGCCGTGATCATCAAGCGGGGATTGAGGTTAATCTCCCGTCCCAATATGACTTTCTGAATATTGCCTCCGGATAATTTGCTCACTTTATGATAAACGCTAGGCGTCTGAATAGACAGTTGTTCCACAATGTGCTGCGCCTTTTCGCGGGCCGCCTTCCGGTCCAAAAAAAGACCTTTATTGAAAGAATAATCTTTCAGCATGATATTATCCGCAATATTCATGGAAGCAACCAGCCCCATGCCAAGCCGATCCTCCGGTATAAAACTCATGCTGATGCCAAGGCGAATGATCTCACGCGGTGTTTTACCGAGTATTTCAGTCCCTTCAAAGAGAATACTGCCTCTGGCCTGTGTTGATAATCCGGCAATCGCTTCACATAACTCTTTTTGTCCGCTTCCTGCAAGGCCGGCCACACCTAAAATTTCGCCCGTCCGAAGATCAAAGCTGATTTCGTTTAGTCTTCTGATCCCTTCTTCATCAAAGACCGTCAAATGATCGACGGAAAGGCAGGGATCACCACCACAAACAGGCAATCTTTCGATAGCCAAGTCAATTTTATGCCCGACCATCAGCTCAATGAGGCGATCCGCCTGGACCGATTCAATCTCTTCCGTACCGACCGTTTGGCCCTGGCGTAACACCGTTACCCGGTCACACAGCTGGAGGACTTCGTTCAGTTTGTGACTGATAAAGACAATCGCATGCCCTGCGTCACGCATCCGCCGGAGCATATCAAAAAGGCGTTCGATCTCCTGTGGCGTTAAAACGGCTGTCGGCTCGTCCAAAATCAGAATATTTGAACCACGATACAAGACTTTTAAAATCTCAACCGTTTGCTTTTCACCAACCGACATCAGGCTGACTTCTTTATTCAGATCGATGGCTATATTTAAATTTTTCATGATATCCTGAATGCGTTCGGTGGCTGTCCGCTGATCCAAAAACAAGCCGCGACCTGTTCCGGCTATAATATTTTCTTTTGCCGTTAAGTGCTCAACCAGCTTAAAATGTTGATGAATCATGCCTATTCCCAGTTGGATGGAATCATGCGGCGAGCGTATCCGGACAGGTTGCCCTTTTATGGTCATCGAACCGTGATCAGGCTGGTAAATGCCTGAAAGTATATTCATCAGGGTGCTTTTCCCGGAACCATTTTCACCCAGAAGAGCATGGATTTCCCCAGGCAGGACCGAAAAATCAATATTCCAGTTGGCTTTTACATGGCCAAATGACTTACAGATGCCGAACATCGCAATCGCAGGCTCTCTTGCATGCGCAAAAACCGGCATGACAACACCTCTCTTACAGTTCAAAACGAAAGTCAAGGCAATGCCTTGACTGACGCTTCATCAATGGATCAGAAGAGGTCCCTGTTTTACTCGCCGGAAACAATGACACCTTCAACATACCAGTCCATCGCCATTTGTGCCGCTTTGTCGAGTGTCTCGCCCGCTGCCACACGTTCCTTTCCTGTGTTATCGCGAATCGGACCGGAAAAGATATAGGCATTGCCTTTTTCTTTTAAGGTTGCAACAAGATCAAAAACCTCATCTTTGACGTCTTGTGGCACGAGGTCGGTCATCTCATCCAGCGCGACAATACCCTCTTCCAGACCGCCCCAGTATTCACCCGTCTTCCAGGTATTGTTCAGAATGGCGCGGATCCGTTCTTCGTAATAAACACCCCACTGCCAGATCGGAGCCGTCAGATAGGCGTCTTTTATAGCCTCGCTGTACATGGGGTTATCGTAACCAATGCCATAAACACCCTTTTCCTGAGCAGCCTGCTGAACAGCTGTGGAATCCTGATGTTGTGTGATGACATCACATCCCGCATCAATCAGGGAAATAGCCGCTTCTTTTTCAATTTGTGGATCATACCAGGTATTGGTCCAGATAACCCGGATCTCTGCATCTGGATTTACAGAGCGAACACCCAGAGTAAAGGCGTTAATTCCACGGATACATTCGGGGATTTTTTGCGCGGCCACATAACCAATCTGATTGGTTTTTGTCATTCGGCCGGCTACTATGCCGGACAGGTACCGCGGCTGCTCGATTTGACCAAAATAATTGGCCAGATTATCTGCCGTTAAGGAACCGGAACAATGTTCAAACTTGACATTGGGGTACTCCTCAGCCACTTTGGCGACCGTGTTCATATACCCATAGCTGGTCGCGAAGATTATCTGACAACCTTCTTCCGCCAGTTGTTTGAGCGCTGTTTCTGTTTTTTGAGCATCTTGATCATTAATTGAGGTCATCTCTTTGAGCTCGACCTTGTCGGAGCCGATGGCCTCTATCGCCTGGGTAAAGCCTCTGGCATGCGCCTGTGACCAGCCGCCGTCATTGGTTGGGCTGATATAAATGACGCCGACTTTTACTTTTCCGTTTTCCGTTTCCTGGCTACAGGAAGTTGAAAAAGCCAGACCGGAAATAAGCCAAACACAAAGAAAACAAGACAGAATTTTGCGAAGTTTCATAATCGATTTCCTCCTTATGTAACCAAACTTCAGGCAAATATAATCCCATTGGACATGTCCTTAATAACGGCCAGCGATTCGACCCGGATGCCCAGATCCCGCAGTTTCTGGCCACCTTCCTGAAAAGCCTTTTCGATGACAATACCGACACCAGCCAGCGTTGCGCCCGCCTGCCTGACCAGATGCGCCAATCCAAGCACGGCTCTCCCGTTGGCCAGAAAATCATCGATTATCAGGATATTATCTTCCGTTTGCAGGTATGACTGGTTGATGCGTATGGTGTAATTTATTTGTTTGGTGTATGAAAAGACGGTTGTGGCATAACACTCAGGATCCACCTCGTCCGATATGGTTTTTTTCGCGAACACAACGGGAACCCGAAGGGCCAGGCCGGTCATCAGGGCCGGCGCAATACCGGAAGCTTCAACCGTAATCACACGGCTGATTTTGCAGGAAGCAAACTTCGACGCGAAAGCCTGACCAATTTGTTGCATCAACAAAGGATCCATCTGGTGGTTTAAAAAGCTGTCCACCTTTAAGATATTTCCGGGTAACACGCGCCCTTCTGTCAGAATTTTCTGTTTTAACGCCTCCATCGGACTCTCCATTCATCCTTTTCGATCATCAGAAAAATAAAGCCATCTTTGTTCAGGGCGCTTGAAATCCTTCAATGACGCCTCGTTCCAAGCGTTCAAGGTCAGTCAGCCAGATGACCCGACCGCTGACACGAATCAATCCATCCCGCTCCATGCTGATCAATTCTCTGGAAAAAGAAGGCCTCGGCATCGCCAGAAGCCGGGCAACCACTTCTTTTGAAACCGGCAGCTCCACGGCTTCGGTTGAGAGTGTGCGGCGTGCCGATCGTGGCGTTTCACCTTCCTGTTCGAGTTGATCCCGCAACAGTTCCAACAAATAACTTGCGATTTTCTGTCGTAGACTTTTTTGTGACAACAGCAAAATACGTTGATTCTGAGCCTGGATTCGATCCGATAAAACAGCCAGAAAATTCTGCATGATTTCTGGACTTCGATTCAACAGCGTTAACAGAATCTCTTTGGAAATAAAGATAATCTTAGCGTTGGTTACAGCCTCAATCGAAAATGGATATGTTTTCTTGGTTCCAAAAATCAAATGCTCCCCGAACGTCTCACCGGCACCAAGAAGTCCCAGGGTTACGTAATCACCGGAGCTGTAATATTTTTGCATGGCCAGCTGACCTTCGATGATCATGCCGATTCCATCACAAGGATCTCCTTCATCGACCAGCACTTCGCCTTTCCAGACGATCCGAATGTTGGTCTGGGTACAGCAATCATGAAAAAGATCATGATTGAGCCCTTTAAATAAAGGTGTTCCAGCCAATGTTTCACAAATCTTTTTCATGCGTTCCTCATTGTGCCTGCTTCGGCTGATTCCACAACCGATGTTTTTCAAAATCACTCATAAATCGAATCAGTGCCTCAACACCCTCTTCAGGCATGGCGTTGTAAATCGACGCGCGCATGCCGCCAACAATACGATGGCCTCTGATATTGACCAAGCCAGCCTGCTCGGCTTCTTTGCAGAAAAGATCATCCCGTTCTTTGTCGCCTGTGGTAAAAGTGATGTTCATAATCGAGCGAGAAGCCGGTTCCACTGAAGACTGAAACAACGCAGATTGATCGAGGTATGCATACAGTTTTTCGGCTTTACGCCGATTGCGCTCCCCCATTTTTTCCAGTCCGCCGATTTCATCACGAACCCACTCCAAAACCAGTTTTGCGATGTAAATCGCATAGCAGGGCGGTGTGTTGTAAAGGCTATGATGATCGGCCGCGATCTTGTAGTTCAACATAATGGGCGTGATGGGCATTTCATGACCGATCAGATCTTCCCTTACAATCACAACGGTCAAACCGGCCGGACCCATATTTTTCTGAGCACCGGCATAAACCAGGCCAAAGCGTGACAGGTCGATGGGTTCAGAGAGGATGCAGGATGATAGATCACCGACGAGTGGAATGGTTCCTGTATCCGGTATTTTATAGAACTTTGTTCCATAAATCGTGTTGTTATAGCATATATGAACATAATCAGCATCTTTTTGGACCTCATCAGGTGAAAAAGATGGAACATAACTGAAGTTCTTATCAGCGCTCGTAGCCAGAATGCGCACATTGCCATATCGGCAGGCTTCTTCGTAAGCCTTTTGAGAAAACTGTCCGCTGATCACATAGTCTGCTTTCCCAAACTTCGTCATCAAATTCAGCGGTACGGCTGAAAATTGTGTGGTTGCGCCGCCCTGTAGAAACAAAACCTTATACCGGTCCGTCAGCCCAAGCAGCTCACGCATTAATCGCTCTGCTTCGAAAAGAATCGCTTCAAAAATCGGTGAGCGGTGACTCATCTCCATGACGGACATACCACTTCCCTGGTAGTCGGTCATTTCCGCTGCCGCCCGTTCAAGGACAGGCAAAGGCAACATGGAAGGACCGGCCGAAAAATTATAGACTCTGCGCATGCAAACCTCCCAATATAACTTTCTCTATCATACCCCAACCTTTACATCAAAGCCAACCAGCGGGCCAGCTCCTCTGTCTGATCAGGGAGCAGATGAACAGGCATCTGACAGATGCCTTTTGCGGTTCCCAAAGTATCGACAATCTGATGCAGGCCGTCAATACCGCTAAAAACAAGTTTTGCTTTCCCTGCCTGATGCAGG
>JAGPFK010000282.1 GCA_018056585.1 Clostridia bacterium
AGACAAAATCCGAAGGCCTGCTGTCAGCATGAAAAGGACAAGCAAAACGAGAAGGGCGGAACTGCCGAACCAAAAAACAAAATGATTATAATTTTCAACTATGAAAATACCCGTTGTCGGGCCAACCGCCGATGCGATCATGCTTCCAAGCGTATAATAACCAAGACCCTCCGAGAGTCGGGTTTCGGGTATTGCACCGGGTACCATGGACAGACATGCTGTTGAAACAAAAGCAAACCCGATTCCTCGCAACGCGCTGAAAACGTAAACTGCCATCAGAGTTTGACTCCAATAAACAAAGACAGAGCCGAATAGAAGGATGATAAGGCCAATCAGAATTGTATAACTTTTTTTCCAATGATCTGTCAGCCAACCGGAAACAGCCCGAAAAATAAGCGCAAACAGTGTTGCAATGGTTGCGTTCAGGCCAATCTGGAACTCATTGGCATGGATTTTTTCTGCTACAAACAATGAGATGGTGGTCATCTGAGCCAAGAATACCATCATCGTCAGGCTGCCAAGCAAAACGATCAAAATAAAAAATGGATTCCATAGTTTGGCAATGGTTAAATCCGGATGATCTGATTTCATAAAAGACGCTGCCCTCCCTTTTGCTTCTTGACATGCTTATCATACCAGCGCACCCTAAAATAGGCAATAGTTTTCATGTAAATTACTGTAAACTATTGCTTTTCTTATTTCATTGATTTATAATAATCAATGAACCCCAAATCTCTTTGTTTTCTTGTTGAAAGGAGAATAATCATGACAATCTTTATGGTTTTAAAGTATGATGACCGCGTGATTTGTGAAGACAGTTTACGAAACACAAAAATCAAGGACTATGTTGACGGCTTTTCGCTTGATATCCGCATCAATTACTATCGCGGGCTTCAAGTATCCTGCATCAGTGAAATCAGCTTGGTGGTAGATGGTGAAAAAATTTCAGACGAAAACATCTGTTTCGCGATCAATGGGAAATCTTTCAGCCTCTCTGAATTACCCTATCTTTTTGCAGAGTTCTGGAATATTCATGACAGAGCAACATTGTATGTTGAAAAAGAAGGCGGACTGGAAGAGGGTGAGCATGATATTCAGCTCACGCTGCACTTCAGAAGTCCTTATATGCAGATTGCTCCGAGAACTTATGCAACCATCGACAGTTCCGCAAGCAAAACGGTTTGTCTTCAACCAGGACAATGAACGGAGGGATTAAAATGAAACATCAAATTGAGCTGGGCGTTTCTCTTTATTCTTTTACAGATCTTTATTTATATGAAAAAAATACGATTGAAGAACTGATTCGTGCAGTCAGTGAGATGGATGTTGAAAAAATGGAAATTGTCGGATCTCAAATGATTCGAAATTATCCTTATCTCAAAGAAGAAGATGTAGATGAGTTGCTGGGGTATTGTAAAAAGTATGGCGTGCGTTTTCATTCCTATGGCGCCAACCTTGATGTTGGTAAATATTCGGATCACGACATGACGGACGATGAAATCCTCCGTGAATCAAAACATAACTTACAGATCGCTCATCTTCTGGGCTGTGAAGTGATGCGCGAAGGCCTTTCACCGGCTTTGCTGGTTAAAATGGCTCCCTTTGCCGAGAGATATGGTATTCAAATCGGAGTGGAAATACACGCGCCTGTGAAGCCATCCAGTAAAATCGTGAAAGACTATATAGATGCCATTCAATCATCCGGTTCCGACATGATCGGTTTGATCGTTGATTTTGGCTGTTTTATTGAACGGCCGAGTCCAGCGCTTTTGAAATCATATGCCGACCTGGGCGCGGACCCGAAAATCGTCGATTATATCATTAAAGTCCGTCACAGCGGCCGCTCGGAAGAAGAAGTCTGGCAGGAGATTCAGAAAATGGGTGCCGGTAAAATTGAACATAAGGTGCTCAGTGAATTGTTTGGCTTTCTTTCATTTGCACCGGCAGATCTTGATGGATTTTCTGAAATGGTTCCTTATTGCAATCATTTTCACGGAAAATTTTATTATGTTGACGAATCACAAAATGAAGTCTCAATCCCATATGAACCGTTGCTTCGGATAATTGCAGAGTCAGGTTTTAAAGGCTGTATTGTCAGCGAGTATGAAGGGCATGCCTTTTCGGATGAAGACCCTATTTTGCAAGTTCAAAGACACTTAAGAATGGAACGAAACATACTGGAGACATTGAAATGAAACGGAGCTCAAAATGATGAAAGTAAAACTGGGGATTATTGGCTTTGGCGGGATGGGAAAATGGCATGCTGAAAACGCGCCAAGAGCCGGTGTAGAGATCGTCGCCGTTTGTGACATTGCAGAAGAGCGCTGGCGAGAAGCTGAAGAAAAAGGCTATAAGCTATATAAATCAGCTGATGATCTTCTAAAAGACAAAGAAATCAATACTGTTATTTTGACCGTGCCCAATCATCTGCATAAGGAAATGTGTATCAAGGCAGCACAAGCCGGGAAAAATGTGATCGCTGAGAAACCGGCTGCGTTAAGTGTTAAAGAACTGGATGAGATGGAAGCAGCCTGCAAAAAGGCTGATGTTCTTTTCACTGTCCATCATAACCGCCGTTGGGATCGGGATATGCTGATCGTAAAAAAAGCTCTTGATCATGGCTTGCTGGGCAACCTGTTTACAATAGAAAGCAAGCTCCATTCTGCGAACGGGTATATGCATGACTGGCATTTATACAAGAAGTTTGGCGGCGGGATGATGTATGACTGGGGGCCTCATCTCATTGATCAAATCCTCTTCATGATGCCTGACGTAAAAATTAAATCGCTATACGCTGACATCAAAAATGTTCTGCATGAAGAAGTTGATGATTATTTTAAAATACTCCTTAAGATGGACAATGGCGTCACCGCCCATATCGAGTTATCCACTTATATCATTAAATATCAACCGCGATGGCTGGCAGCGGGTGACAAAGGGACATTGGTCGTGAACTCGTTTGCCTGTGATGGAGCTATTTACCGAACAGGCAAAATGCTTGAAAAATTGCCCCCGCAGATAACGGAAACAGAAGCCGGGCCCACCCGACAATTT
>JAGPFK010000283.1 GCA_018056585.1 Clostridia bacterium
GACCACCGGGAAGGCATTTTTATTTAGCAGAACTTCCAGAGGTGAAGGGATGGCTTCGGCCGCGCCAGCCTCAGCCGGGACAACTCTTTTTTTGACCTCATCCTTTGGCGTTTGATGAAAGAGCTTTTTGGAAAGGGCTTCGATATGCATGGGTGTTGTGCCGCAGCACCCACCCAACAGACGTGTTCTCGGTCCGGCAAATCCTGAAACGACACGGGCAAAATAGGAGGGTTCAGAGCCGTAGACCAAACGCTGGTTTTCCAGGTGTGGGTAACCACTGTTCGGCATCAGTGATAAAGGCTTTCCGCTTTTGCTCAAAGCAGAAAGCTGCTGGGCAAGGTGGGTTGGCCCAACCCCGCAGTTCAATCCCCAGATGTCAACATCAATCGATTGTTCCATGATCGATTCCAGTCTGTGCAAAGGAATTCCTTTTCGCGTCAGCCCATCCGGAGACAAGGCAAAGGACGCGATGATGACCGATTCCGGAGATCGCTCCCTGATCTTTGCGCACAACGGCAAAAATTCATCCGGATCGGCAAAAGTCTCAAAGATAAACAGATCGGCGCCGCAGCTTAAAAATGTCTCGATGGCCAAAAGAGCCCCTTCAAAATAAACGTCTGGTTCAAGATTGTAAGCCGGGCCGAAATCGGCGGCGACAAAAACTTTATCGCCGGCGCAAGAACTGGCCAGCTCAAATCCGCTTTTAATGATGGCCTGCAGTCGATCCGGGTGATTCGGAAAGGTCTGGGAAATGGCAGCAAAGGTATTGGTGCGCAAAAGTTCCGCGCCCGCTTTGATGTAACTCTCATGGATTTTGCGGATCACATCGGGATGGGTCAGATTGGCCTCTTCACAATAACCGCCCTCGTCCGGACCGGATTGGGCATAGTAAGTACCCATGGCTCCGTCGGCCAAGAACAGTGAAGGCAAAAGCAAATCACGGGCAGAACGCATAGGGGTCTCCTTTTGTAAAATATCTGTTTAAAAACAGGGTTCTATTTTAACACGACCCGTTGTTTTCTAAAAGACTTGCCAAAGAGTTCGCCTTGAGGTAAAATCATCGCGCGGGTTATTTGCAAGATCACGCGGGTGTAGTTCAATGGTAGAACATCAGCCTTCCAAGCTGATTGCGTGGGTTCGATTCCCATCACCCGCTCCAACGCGCCTGAGGCGGCTGAGTGCCGCTTTTTCATTGCAGATGGCCGGTGTATTGTGTATAATGAAGAAAAACCTGGGTCTATAGCTCAGTTGGATAGAGCAACAGCCTTCTAAGCTGTGGGTCGGAGGTTCGAGTCCTCCTAGGCTCGCCAGAAAACCGTTCGACCAAGAACGGTTTTCTTAAAATCAGCCGGCAGATCAAATGCAAAAGGAGAGGACCATGACGCCAAATAACACATACGATAATGAGAGTATCTCCGCTTTGAAAGGTGCCGACCGCGTCCGTTTACGGCCGGCTGTTATTTTCGGTTCAGATGATTTAATCGGCTGTGAACATTCATTTTTTGAAATTTTATCCAATTCGATTGATGAAGCCAGGGAAGGCTTTGGCGAGAAAATAGAAGTCATTCGTTATCAGGACGGCTCAATCGAAGTGCGCGATGATGGGCGCGGAATCCCCCTTGATTTTAACCCAAAGGAAAATCGCTATAACTGGGAATTGGTGTATTGTGAGCTCTATGCGGGCGGAAAATATTTCACCAATGAAGGAAAATCATATGAATTCAGCCTGGGCCTGAATGGTCTGGGCGCCTGCGCCACGCAATATGCGTCGGAGTACTTCGATGTGACCGTTTTCCGTGATGGTTACAAATACAGCCTCCATTTTGAAAAAGGAGAAAACATCGGCGGATTAAAAAAAGATCCGACGAGAACAAAGAAAACCGGGACCATTCAAAAATGGCGGCCGGATCGTGACGTCTTTACCGATATCATGATTCCACTCTCGTACTATCAGGAAACCCTGAAGCGCCAGGCCATTGTCAATCCAGGGATCACATTTGTGCTTCGGGATGAAGAAAGTCAAAAGACCGAAACATTTTACTACCCTGAAGGTATTCTGGCTTATGTGCGAGAACTGGATGGCGGCACCGGTATCAGCACCCCTCTGCTGATAGAGGGCAGCGGTAAAGGCAGAGACCGACCCGATAAACCAGATTACAAAGTCAAGGCGTCCATCGCTTTTTGTTTTAACAACGAGAGGAATCGCATTGAATATTACCACAACTCAAGCTTTCTGGAATATGGCGGTTCTCCGGACCGGGCCGTGCGCAACGCGTTTGCAGCGGAGCTGGACCGTCAGATCAAGGAAAGGGATAAATACAAAGGAAACGAAGCACGCATCACATTTTCTGACATCGAAGACAGTTTGATTCTTATTTCCAGCTCATTTTCAACGCAAACGAGCTACGAAAACCAAACGAAAAAAGCCATCAATAATAAATTTATCTATGAATTTTTATCTGAACTTCTGCGCAGTCATCTGGAAATATTTTTCATCGAAAACAAAGCAGAGGGGGACCGTGTGATCGAACAGATCCTGGTCAACAAACGCAGCCGCGAAATGGCGGAAAAGCAACGCCTGAATATCCGTAAAAAACTATCCGGCTCCATCGATGTAACCAACCGGGTCAAAAAGTTTGTGGACTGCCGGACGCGTGATGTGTCAAAGCGTGAATTGTATATTGTGGAAGGCGATTCTGCGCTTGGATCCTGTAAAATGGGTCGTGACGCGGAGTTTCAGGCCATCATGCCGGTTCGTGGGAAAATTCTCAATTGCTTGAAAGCGGATTACAGCACCATCTTCAAAAATGAAATCATTGTCGATCTGATCAAAGTTTTAGGCTGTGGAGTCGAAATTCAAACGCGTCATAACCGCGATTTATCGGCTTTTGATATGAACGGCCTGCGCTGGAGCAAGATTATTATCTGCACCGATGCCGATGTCGATGGGTATCAGATCAGAACGTTGATCCTGGCGATGCTTTATCGTCTGACGCCCAAACTGATCCAGTCCGGCAAGGTTTTTATTGCCGAATCGCCGTTGTTT
>JAGPFK010000284.1 GCA_018056585.1 Clostridia bacterium
TCATCACGATCATAAACAAGCTGCGGTTCTGTGAGGAAGATATCCTTGCGCATATCATTGCAAAGTTGGAAAGCATAGCAGCAATTTACAAGCATAACAATGCGGCAGCAAAGCAGATGAGCCAAAGTCATTGGCTTTTGTTACAAAATCAATTCATTTTGATTAAATAATGCGGCAAAGTGCTTTATTGAGGATGCCGGCAGTTGCACAGACCGGCGCCATTGACTAGAATAAAGGCAAGGCCTGGTAAAGGAGCAGTATTTTAGTGAAAGAGAAATCAAGACGACGCAGCCGATCGCCAAATGGCAAAAATATTTTAATGCGCATCCTGGTTGGAATGCTGCTGGTGCTGGTTTTGTCGTCTGCCGTTGCCATCTATTTTGAACAAGAAAAGCAAATTGAACGCATCAATCAGCGGCGCGAAGAACTGGCTTCAGAGTTGCAGGAGGCGGCTGCTGACCTGGCCGGGTTAAAGGAATTGCAGGAACTGGCTGGCAGTGATGCCTATATTGAGCGCGTGGCACGGGATCAATTAGGCATGGTTCGGCCGGATGAAATCATATTTGAAGAGGATTAGCCGTTTCCATATGCCTGATTGATAAAACAGCCGGTTAAATAGACCGGCTGCTTGCATATACACCTTTTCGCTTCGTTTACAAATTTTTCATTTTTACTTCCGATCTCATTTTAAATTTTGGTATACTCTTAAAGGATTAGGACTTTCCTGCTTTTTTGCTTGGCGGAAAAACAGCAGGAAAGACGGGGAGGCAGTTTACGATGAACAAAAAGAAATCTTTCGTGACAGGCGTGTTGATCCTTGCTCTTTTGCTTTGCCCTGCCTGCGGAGGGAAATCAAATCTAAAAACAACCGATGTTTCTTCTGAAACATCGGCCGGAACATCAGAACAAATGACTCGGACAGAAACCGCAGAATCTGAAAAGCAAGATCCGACATTGTGTATAGGGTGCTCAAACATTGACGGATGTTTCAGCCCATTCCTTGCAAAATCCAAAGGTGACCAAGAGGTTATGTCGCTTTTGACTACTCATTTGCTGACTGTGGACCGAAGCGGTGCCGTTGTTCTGCGGGCAGCGGAAGGTGAAACCATTTCATATGATGGGACAGACTATACATATCAGGGAATCGCGGACGTCTCGGTCGCTTATGATGAAACAACCGACACCACGACTTATACGTGGGAAATCCGCGATGATCTTTATTTTGGCGACGGTGAACGTTTGACTGCGGATGATATCTTGTTCACCTATTACGTTTTTCTTGATCCCAGTTTTCCGGAACCAACAGCGCTTCAAGAAGTGCCCATTTTAGGCGTCAGGGATTATCGCAGACAGATCAAAGGAGAAGTCTATGCCCGTTATGACGAATTGTTTTATTTAATTTACAAGGCTGGTGAAAACCACACCTGGTCTGAGAAAGATTCCTGGACCGAAGAGCAGCAGGTCTTCTTCTGGGAAAATATGAAAAAAGCCTGGGTGGAAGATATTGAAGCCATCATCAATCATGTGACGGAACATTATCTGGGTTACGCCAAACAATATACCGGCTTTGATCCTCTGGAGATTGATAATGAAGGCCGTGCAGTGGTGCTTGCCATGACCATTTGGGGGTTTGGCCAGGTTCAAGACGGCATCCTGACTGCACCATATTCTCAAAAAACATGGAATCTGACAGAAAATGAATATCCAACCGCTGAGGATTTTTATGAGGAAACGCATCTTTGCTACGAAGGCAATCCGGAAGCGTATTGGGGCATTGAGGGAGTCGATGAAACCCCCGTTTTAGATTCAGCGCGCGAGCAGTTCATCAGCACATTGGCGCCTGAGGATGAAGACATGGCAGGAGGGGGTGTTCCTCAGATCAGCGGCATAAAGAAAGAAAGTGAAACGAAAGTTTCAATCACGGTTTCCGGCTATGACCCGGAAGCAATTTATAATTTGGATATCCCGGTTGCGCCGCTTCACTATTATGGTGATTTATCATGGTTCAATGGAGAAGATAAATTTGGGTTTCCATTTGGTGATCTTTCATCTGTTCTGGATAAAACAGATCAGCCTGTCGGCGCCGGCCCTTATTGTTTTCTGGCTTATCAGGATGACTGCGTATTAATGAAAGCGAATGATCATTATTTTGCGGAAAAGCCATTCTTCACGACACTGCAAGTGAAGGAGACAAATGCAAACGATCAGACAGCGGATATTTTATCCGGCCTGATGGATGTATTTGTTGCCAATCAATTAACGAATATCGAAGAGAGCGGTCAGGCTCTTTCAGAAAACAACAAAATCTCCATAAAACCGATTGATGATGCGGCTTACAGTTACATCGGCATCAATGCGGCCACCGTTCGTGTTGCCGGCGATTCATCATCTGAAGAGAGTATTTTTTTACGGAAGGGCCTGGCCACTGTTTTGGCGCTCTGCCGCGATATGGCCGCAGCAGAGGAATGGGCCGTGGAGCCCGTTGTGATCCATTACCCGGTTCCGCGGATGTCCTTCGCGTCACCGAGTCCAGACGATGAGGGGTATCAGACGTCTTTTTCAACTGGGATTGATGGCAAAAATCTGTACAGCGAGCAGATGACGGAAAATGAAAAGGAAGAGGCGGCACGGAAAGCTGCGGTCGAATATTTCGTTAAAGCCGGCTATGAAACGGATGAGAATGGTGAAGTTTTAACGAAAGCGCCTGAAGGGGCCAGCCTTTCTTATTCCCTCCTGATTCAGAACAGTCAGGCGGAAAACAAACTGACCACCTCACTTTTAAATCGCGCGGTCCGTTCTTTTTCGCAGATCGGCATCAAGCTTGAGATCATAAAAGTGGACAGCGCAGATGAATTCTGGAATACACTTGCTTCAAGAAAACAAAATTTATGGTATGCAGAGCGTGAACAGAGCAGGGTTGTTGATTTATATGAGGGTTACCATTCAGACCGGATCAATAAAAAGGATCAAACCCAAAATACCAATTATTTCAGCATCAAAGACGATGAATTGGATGAACTGATTCTGGATCTGGCAGAATATATG
>JAGPFK010000285.1 GCA_018056585.1 Clostridia bacterium
GTTAAATTCAGGCCAACGCCTCCGGCTTTGAGCGATAGAACAAGAAACGGTACGTACGCCTCTCCCTGGAAAGCCGCTATAATATCTTTCCTTTTTGAGACCGGCGTTCCACCGTGCAACACCAAACCTTCATGGTCAAATATCTCTTCCAGGAAAGCCCTGAGCGGTTCTGTCATCTCCTTAAACTGAGTAAAAACAAGAACGCGCTCACGTTTATCATAGATGGTTTCGCAAATCTCCCTCAATCTTATAAATTTACCGCTCTCATCCTCGCAGAATCGTTGCTGACCGAGATATTGATCGGGGTGGTTGCAGATTTGCTTTAACTTCAGGAGTGAAGTCAGAACCAGGCCTTTTCTTTCAATGCCTTCTTTGGCCATTTTTAATTGTCCTTTTAGTTCATTGACAAATTCGTCGTATAGGGCAAATTGTTTTTTACTCAGGCCAGCGTACGTTTTCATCTCAATTTTTTCCGGCAGATCGCTGATGATCTCCTTGTCTGTTTTAAGCCGACGCAGGATGAAAGGTGAAAGAACCTGCTTCAGCGGCGCATAATCCTTTTGACCTTCTCGCAGCTTTTTGGAAAACGTTGCAAAAGATCGGGCCGATCCAAGCAATCCCTGATTCAAAAAATCAAATAAAGACCACAAATCCATGAGGTTGTTTTCAATTGGCGTGCCGGTCAGAGCCACCCTGAAAGTAGCCTTCAGCTTCTTGACGGCATGGCTTTGCCGTGTCGCCGGGTTCTTGATCGCCTGCGCTTCGTCTATAATCACATTATCCCAGTCAATAGAGAAAAGCCAGTCATATCGTTCAAGCATGCCGTACGTGGTGATCAGCAAATCATATTGCTGAAGGAGATCTTCCGGATTAGAAAAATCCGGTATCTTTTCAGAGGGGTGAAGAATGCAGAAGCGCAAGGCCGGGGTAAACCGAATCATTTCACGCCGCCAGTTATCGATCAGGGAAGCCGGTACGACCAACAGATTTTTCTCATGCTTTTCTGTTTTTACACCATTGAGCAGAGCCAACACCTGAACGGTCTTTCCAAGACCCATATCATCAGCCAGGCAAGCGCCTAAGCCCAATGCTTTCATCTGAAAAAGCCACTCCAGACCTTTTTTCTGATATGGTCGCAGGCTGGCCAGGAAATGATCGCCAACAGAAAAATCGGCCGGCCCTTCTGCGGCAGCCTTTTTTAAAAAAGCCTGAAGCCATTCACCGTGGCTGACTTCGACAATTGCTTCATCCTCGTCCTGCTCCTGCTCCGACTGCATGTGAAGCTGCAACCGCATCGCATCAATCAAGGTCAACCCCTGAGATTCGGCTTTCTTCACAGCCTTCTCATAGACGTTCAAAACAGATTGAAGCCGCGCGTGGTCCACCTCTATCCAACGCCCTTTGATCAGAACCAATCCTTCGGATTCAGATAAGAGTTGGCGCACCTCCTCTTTTGTCAGCTGTAGATCTCCAGCAGCGATCTCGATATGAAAATCGACCAGGGCATCAAGGCTAAGCCGAGAAGGATGATGGTTGCCAATGGCTACGGAAACGCGTGCGGAGCTGGATCGTTTCTTCCACCAGTCCGGCATGCGGCAGATGATGCCGGATGATTCATAGAGCGGTATCTCACGTAAGAAGGTATAGGCTTCATCCGCCGTCAGACCAATCGGTTGAAAGATCTCACCGCTGTCAAGCAATTCCCGTATCAGCGGACTTTGTTCCGCGGCCCGGTTAACCGTTGACAGCAGATAGAGCAGTTTCATCCGGTCTGAGCGGTATTCTTTCAACGCGTTGGATAAAGGCAGATGGTTTACCTTCCCATTGTCATCAAGGCCGGCCGCATAGGTTGCGAGAAAAGCAAAGGGCAAACTCGATTTTTTGTTTTCGACAAGATGAAAGTAAATACGTCCCGCTGGCTGCACAGTGGCGTGACGATCCGCCAGGTATTCAGCAACAGTTCCGTTGTATGATTGAATCTCTTTTGCGAAAACGCCTGAAATACGCTCTCCGAATTTTCTCAGCCAGTCTATATCGAGGTATTCCATGCCATTCATAAAGGGCGCTTGTGCAATCAGTTCGGCTCCTTCTTCATCAGAAACTTCAATCCGAAGCGCTTCCCGCAGGAACTCACGCTCCGGCCTTTTTGCGATCTGACTCAGATACCAGCGGCTCAGCTCACCAATATACTGGGCTGATGGTGTTTTCAGTTTCTGCGGATCAACAAAGGCCAGTTCATAAAGCGCCTGATCAAAATCCTTGCAAAACGCCTCATATATTGCCTGCTGGTCCCGTTCCTGAGATGAATCCGGTTCACCTTCTTGTATTTGCCAGTCAGGGATCAGGCCATGAGGACGGAGGATAAACATAACGGCCCGAACCGTTCGCTTATCGTCTCGCTGATTACAGTTTGTCTCAATCTGACATTCTGTTTTCATCTTTTTGAAAAAAACTTCCTTTCCTTCGTTTTTCTGAGCAATCCGATTCAAAAGAAATTGTATCATGAAACAGAAGATTCAGAAACATTGCGTGCTGTCCATGGTAATTGTCAGAAACAAAATAAAACCGTATCCTGATAACTGGCATCAAAAAAACAAATTTGGAATGGAGAGGAATCGAAATGAAAGCTTTGGTGGTCGGGCTCGGATCCATGGGTCAAAAGCGTGTAAAAATATTAAATGAGCTTGGTATTGAAACAATAGGCGTAGATAGGCGTGCAGACCGGAGAGAACAAGCAGCCGCAAGATTCGGAATCCGGACAGCAGCAGATGTTATAGAGGCATTGAAAGAACGGCCGGACATCATGTTGGTCTGTACCTGGCCGCATGATCATTTACGCTATGTCAATATGGCATGAACACAAGACATCCACGTCTTTTCCGAGGATACTTGTATGGACGATTTGGACCGGCTCGAAGGAACCATCCGCCTGGCTCAGCAAAAACCACACCTTGTCGCGGCAGCCAGCTGCTCGATGCGTTTTCATGTTTGTTGCCAAAAAATAAAAGAAATAATTGACAGT
>JAGPFK010000287.1 GCA_018056585.1 Clostridia bacterium
TGTCAAGAGAATTGTTGCCGATTCCGGAATTAAGAATGGAATCTGTGTTGTTTATTCCCACCACACAACATGTTCCGTTGTAACGCAGGAATGCTCACATGATAAAACTTACTTCGGTTTGGAGTATTTGCAACAGGATCTATGCAACATCATGGAAGAATTAATTCCAACTTGTCGCGTGGAAGGACAGTATATGCATCCTGGCCCCAAACACATTGATTTTGCTATGAGTGTTGGCGAAGAAGGCGAATGGACAAGCTTAAACACGGATGCTCATTTGCGTTCAGTCTTTTTTGGCCGTTCCGAAACCATCGTGGTAGTCGATGGAGAGCTGGATCTGGGTGAATTTGGTTACATTTATTTCATTGATTGGGATCAGGTCCGTGCCCGTCCAAGAAGCGTCCAGGTACAGATTATCGGGGAATAACCAAAAAACAGACATAAAATTCATGAATGACCGGCTTGACTAATTTTTTAGCATGCCGGTTATTTATCGGCATACAAACATATAACAGATTAGCCTTAATCAATTATTCAATCCAATGTGGCATCTCTGTTCGTAAAAAATACACATAAGCTTTGAAAGCTTCTTCTGTTGCGCCTAGATAAGGTGGTAATAAACGCAGGGGGAAAGATGGAGTCCTGATTTTAGAAAATATCTTGTCATAACCACCATCGATCCTGGAACCGACAACATCTGCCAACGTTGCAACCATTATTTTCAATTCTTTCTGCATGCTCCTCAGAACCCGGACATCTTTCTGAATGCCGGCTCTGTAATATTGCCGCGCTTTTGCGATATTCGTTGATGCAATGGATAAAAGCAATCCAAAATCACCTGTCAGGCTGCCTTCAGCAAATCCGTTTTCTGTCAGAAAAAATCGCAAAGGCAAACAAGATTTAGCGAGGTCAGATATGATATCTTTGTCACTCGTACTGTATTTGACACCAACCAGATTTGGTATTTTATCGGCAAAAAATTCATATTCAGCACAAGTTAAAACACGTTTGCTGCGGGGATTATTGTAGTGAATAAAACGGCAATCTGGGTACGGATCACAGAGCCTGTGTAAAAAAATGGAAAGCTCATCATCCTCAAGGGCACCCCAAGAGGGCAAGGCAAACATAAAGTCCCGGATCCCCATAAAATAGGCTTCTTGAATCCTTTCCAGCATGGTCATAAATGAAAGGCTAATCAAACCAATGATGGGAAAACAATTTTGCTCATGCATCATCCGAGCAAAAAGCCCTGTTATTTGATGAAATTGCTTGTCTGAAACAGCATACCCTTCTCCGGCTGTGCCAAATAAATAGATGTACTGAATCCCTCTGGAAATCAGCCCTTGCACTTCAGCAATAAATGAAGCTTCATCGAGCTCATATTGATCTGTCCACGGAAGACAGGCCGTTGCCAATATCACATTAGGGAATCGTTTTTCCACCTCTTTCACCTCATTGAAGCAAAGGAGACCTTAAAATATTTTATATTCATTTGACTCAACACCTGGTTGTTTTATAATTCATGTCAATCGCACAAATCCTGACTGGCAGACCGGACCACCGATAGCTGAGAGAATAGCCTGCCGGTCTCCCTTATCAACAACTTTTTTTATTTTTGCAAAAACAACATCAATGGCTTCACGGTACATATCAAGGATTTGAGGTGTGTGTGCAAGTGTCGGATAAATCGACGTATTGCCCAGAAAACCTTGCTTCAACATTAAAACCGTATAGAGAGTTTTCAGCTCAAGCGGGAATTTTTCAAAAGTAAAATGGGCCATACAAGGGAGGCCTCCCACCTGTAAAGGCAAGCCATGCTTTTCTCCAAGTGTCTTCCAATCATTCAAAACGGTTTTCCCAACCCATTCAACATGTTCCCAAACCTTTGTTTCTTCCATTTTTTTAAGCGTAGCCAGTGCAGCAACCGGTCCCGCGCTTTCCGTCCAGTACGTGCTGGAAATAAAAGACTTATGAGCGCCTTCCATCGCTTCTTTTGTACCTATAACGGCTGCGATCGGATGTCCGTTTCCAAGTGCTTTAGCAAAAACAGCCATATCCGGATCTACACCCAATAAAAGATGTGAGCCGCCAAATGTCAATCGCCAGCCTATTGAAATCTCATCTAAAATAAGCAATCCACCCACCTGATGAATCCTGTCCCTGATATGTTCGAGAAATCCTGGTTCAGGAAACTGATTGCGTACCGGCTCCATGATAACGCAGGCCAATTTTTCACCATACTTGTCAATTATGGCATCAAACTCTTCCCTGTTCTGGAAATGAAAAGTCAGTGTTGTTCCCGTCAGGCCTTTGGGTACGCCGGCTGGTTCCAGACCAGGCAAAAGCTGGCCAGCTAGCCGATCCCCCATCCCAAGGTTTGCAGCCAGATACCAATCGCTCCAGCCATGATAACCACAGACTGCAACAACATCGCGTCCAGTGGTCGCCCTGGCTATTCTGATGGCAATCGCGCAAATCTCACCACCCGTTCGGGCAAACCGAACTTGTTCAGCCCATGGATGAATTTCACAGAGTCGATCAGCCAACTCAACTTCCTCTGGTGGATTGAGAGTTGACATGCTTCCTTCTTCAACACGTTTAATCACCGCGCTGGATACATCCGGATCTGCATATCCCAAGAGACAAGCGCCAATTCCATTTGTTGTCATATCATAGTAATGCAGATGATCAACATCCCAAACTTCACATCCTTTGGCACGGATGAAATAGCTTGGCCATTGCTCCGGTGCGTATTGTTCCGGTCGTTTGCTTAAAAGTTGGACACCGCCTGGAATTCTCATTTTCGCGTGACGATAAAGATCCTGAGCTTGAGACAAAAATTTCCCCTCCTGAAATTATATTCTGCATTTAGTCCCGGCTTTGCCACAGGGATGGATTAACAACAATTTCTGGGATTTGGCTGAACCATTCACAAGCCGCTTTTTTCCCTTTATCCGATAAAGAGGGGCCTTCAAACAGCTGCACATTTTCTGCAACTTG
>JAGPFK010000286.1 GCA_018056585.1 Clostridia bacterium
GGACAGAACCTGCCGGACCAGGCATCAATAGAGCGCCTGGTCATCCATGCGCTCCAAAAAAAAGCAACTGAGAGAAGGATCTATTTTGGTGTGGCAATCGAAAAAAAGGTCATTTTAATTCAAATTGGACGCAATCTTTGAAAAAACGGCCACATCCGTTTTCTTCAAATGTCTTTCTCTGACAAACATCCTTTTTAACAGATCCTGCATGGATGGTGCAGGATCTGTTAAAATAAATCAGGCCACATCAACCGGTTCGAACTGACTATTGTAGAGTTCGGCATAAAAGCCGTTTGCTGCCAGCAATTCCTTGTGCGTCCCCTGCTCAACAATATCTCCGTTATGCATAACAAAAATAACGTCCGCGTCGCGAATGGTTGACAGGCGATGTGCGATAATAAAGCTGGTCCTTCCCTTCATCAGGCGATCCATGGCCTTTTGAATTAATACTTCTGTGCGCGTATCAACAGAACTGGTGGCTTCATCAAGGATCAAAACAGGCGGATCTGCCAGGATAGCCCGGGCAATGGTCAGGAGCTGCTTTTGTCCCTGTGATATATTGCTGGCCTCTTCATTGAGCTCCATATCATAGCCATGTGGCAAGGTATTGATAAAATGATCCACATAAGCCGCTTTGGCTGCGGCGATGACTTCTTCATCCGTGGCATCCAGACGCCCGTATCGAATGTTATCGCGGATGGTTCCATTGAACAGCCAGGTGTCTTGCAAGACCATGCCAAACTGTTTACGCAAATCAGCCCTGCGAAAACGTCGGATATCGATTCCATCCAGCAAAATAGCCCCGTCATCCACGTCATAGAAACGCATCAGCAGTTTAACCAGGGTGGTTTTCCCTGCGCCTGTCGGCCCAACAATAGCGACTTTCTGGCCGGGTTCGACATGAGCACAAAAATCGTGAATCACAGGGATACCAGGCAAATAACCAAAGCGGACATGATCAAATGTGACATCACCCATCACTTTTTCGATCTCAACAGGCTCTTCCGGATCAGGTATTTCTTCTTCCTCATCGAGGAATTCAAAAACGCGCTCTGCGGCTGCCATGGTTGATTGCAAGACGTTGGTTATGTTTGCGACCTGTGCGATCGGCTGATTGAATGTTCGCATATACTGGATAAATGCTTGTATATCACCGACTGAAATGGCTTTCGTGATGGCGAACCATCCGCCCAGGATGCTGATGACCACATAACCCAAATTACCGACAAACTGCATGATTGGTTGCATGAGCCCAGACAAAAATTGTGATTTCCAGGCCGAGTTATAGAGTTCCTGATTAAGCTCGCTGAATTTTTGGATGGATGCGTCCTCTCCATTGTAGGCTTTCATGATGATGTGCCCGCCATACATTTCTTCAATGTGACCGTTCACATGCCCCAGATATTGCTGCTGTCTTGAGAAATATATCTGAGAATGACGGACAACCAGGGAGATTAAAATTGCTGAAATTGGAACAATCAGCAGTGCGGCCACGGTCATCACTCCGCTGATGGTCAGCATCATAATAAGCACGCCGATGAGGGTCGTGATTGAATGAATCAATTGACTCAAACTTTGATTTAAAGTGTGACCGACTGTATCCACATCATTGGTGACGCGGGAAAGAACTTCACCATGGGTCTGCCGATCAAAATAGGAGAGAGGCAGCCGATTGATTTTTGATGCAATATCTTTTCGAAGCTGATAGCTCATGCGCATGGAGACACCGGACATGATGTAACCCTGAAGATAACTTAAAATTGCGCTGATTACGTAGATGAACATCAGCCAGCTCAAAATATTTCCAATATAAGCAAAATCTATAGCGGCACCCGGTACATGCATGATCTTGGCAATGGCACCTTCAAACAATCGTGTGATCGCTTTGCCCAATATCTTTGGGCCTAAGATGGAAAAGATGGTGCTAAGCATTGCAAACAGCAAAGCAAACAAGGTCGCTGTATGGTAAGGCTTCATGGTCCGGAAAAGGCGTTTGGCTGTCAGCGAAAAGTTTTTTGGCTTTTCCCCCATCATTCTGCCGCGTCCGCCTGCTTTGGGGCCAGTCTTCTTGGGGCTGATTGCAGGTTCTTTCTGGTTGTTATTTTCAGTTATTTCGTTTTGAGAACTCATATAGCCAGCTCCTTCTCTGATAGCTGCGATAAAGCAATTTCGCGATAAACCGGGCATGTCTGCATCAATTCTTCATGCCGGCCGCTTCCAGCGATCCGTCCTTCGTCCAGCACAATAATTTGTTCCGCATTTCGGATGGTTGCGATCCGCTGAGCAACAATAATAAAAGTTGCATCTTTTGTTTTTTGGCGGAGGGCGCGGCGCAAGGCAGCGTCTGTCCGATAATCAAGGGCGGAGAAAGCGTCGTCAAAAATATAGATGTCTGGATTACGGACCAAAGCACGCGCAATGGACAGGCGCTGTTTCTGTCCGCCGGACACATTGGCGCCTCCTTGAGCAATTTCCGTGTCGAAGCCGTCCTCGCTTGCTTCAATAAAATCAATCGCCTGTGCAATGGTCGCAGCTTCTCTGATTTCTTCATCGGTCGCATCCGGATTCCCGTAAGCGATGTTATCCCTGATTGTGCCGGTAAACAGAACGCCTTTCTGGGCCACATAGCCGATTCTGCGACGCAGATCCGCCTGGCGGACAGAGCGGACATCAACACCGTTGACCAGGACACGCCCTCTGGTAACATCATAGAAACGCGGGATCAGATTCACCAGTGTTGATTTGCCGCAACCCGTGCTTCCAATAATGGCCGTTGTTTCGCCGGGCCGGGCTGTCAAAGAAATATCATACAGCACATCGGCCTCGGCATTTGGATACCGGAAATAAACATGCTCAAAAACAACCAGCCCGCGCGCATTGGGATCAAAGTCAACCGGGTGCTCCGGATCAACGATAACCGGCTCGGTAGATAACACCTCAGCAACGCGCTGTGCCGAAACACTGGCTCGTGGCAGCATAATAAAGGTCATGGATAACATC
>JAGPFK010000288.1 GCA_018056585.1 Clostridia bacterium
TGGTAGCCTCCTTAAAGAGTGAAAATAAGATTGGCTCACAATCATTTTCTATTATAGGGCTGAAAAGATAGGGGAGCAAGTTATTGCGAAAGCAGGATTGCTTGACAAGTTAAATCATTTAACAATATACTAAGGCTACTTGGCATTTTGAAGAGAATCAGATGATCAAGGTCTATTTGGAAGATTCAAATTGAAAGAGGCTTTAGATGCTTGAAATTGTGATCCCCCTCAGTTGTGAGCGCTTAAAGATCAAGACGATCCTGTTCGATTTTGATGGCACATTGTCGACACTTCGCAGTGGTTGGGAGTCAGTCATGGCGCCCATGATGTATGAAATCCTATCCGCCTGTCCTTTGGCGCCGCCAGACCTTAAAAAGAGAATTGATGACTACATTGAGGAGTCAACCGGGATCCAGACTATTTTTCAAATGCAGTGGCTGGCGGACCGGGTTCGGGAATGGGGGCAGGAACCCCTCGATCCGTGGTCTTATAAAGAAGAGTATAACCGGCGACTCATGCAAATTATATCCCAGCGTCGCGATGCGATCAGACAGGGTAAGCTGGACCGTGATCAATTTTTGATTGCAGGCAGCCGGGACTTTCTGACAGCGATAAAAGGGAAGGGGCTAAGGCTTATTGTAGCCAGTGGCACAGATCAGCCTGATGTTGTGCAAGAAGCTGAGATACTGGGTTTAGCTGAATACTTTGACGAAATAGCCGGTGCACCTTTGGGGCTTGCCTGCTGTAGTAAAGAACGCGTCATTCAGGACTTGATTCACGAACATCACCTGCAAGGTCAGGAATTGGCTGTCATCGGCGACGGGAAGGTGGAAATAAGTCTTGCCCGCGAAGTTGATGGGCTTGCGCTTGGTGTAGCCAGTGATGAAATGGCTTTACGCGGTGTAAACAAAGCCAAGCGTGATCGCTTGATTGCTGCCGGTGCGCATGCGATCACGGGGGATTTTCTGATAAAGGAAGAAATTATGGAGTGGCTTCAAATTTGATTGTTTTGACTAAAAAAGAGGTGTGCGTATGAATCCTGATCAGACCAAACCTGACGAAGAAAAGATTGACTTTTCAAAGATCAAAACCTATTCTATCCACGATCGAAAAAATTTGGTTACTCTGGCGACGATGGCAGATCCGAAAATGGACCCAAAACCGGAATGGAATCCGGCCGGGTTTGATGAATTGATTGATCGGCTGGCAGCTGCGAGGGAAAACGGCCGCCCTATCATCTGGTCTATGGGTGCGCATGTGATCAAGAATGGCCTGTCGCGCTATCTCATCGAATTAATAAAAGAGGGGTGGGTGACCCATTTGGCAGGGAATGGAGCGGTGAGCATTCATGATTTTGAACTGGCTCTGATTGGCGGCACATCAGAAGATGTGCCCGCCGCCATTGAAGATGGGTCCTTTGGTATGTGGGAAGAGACAGGCTATCATATGAACAAAGCCATCCAGGAAGGCTGGAGAGTGGGGCTAGGTTACGGCGAGGCCATCGCAACTTATATGGATCGACATCCGGAGTTGTTTCCCTATCGAGAAATCAGTGTGATCTGGCAGGCAAAAAACAAGGGCATCCCGGCAACTTTTCACGTTGCTTTAGGAACAGACATCATCCATCAGCACCCGACAGCAGATTTCGCAGCCATCGGCGGCGGTAGCGGCATTGATTTTAAGAAAATGTGCGTAACGGTTTCGCAACTTGATGGCGGTGTCTACCTGAACTTTGGCTCTAGCGTGATCGGACCTGAGGTCTTTTTGAAAGCATTATCTGTGTCACGAAACCTGGGGTACCCGACTTATCGTATCACAACAGCTAATTTTGACTTGATCGATCTGGGCGATGTGATGCAGCCGATTGGCTATGATGACCCCCGATATTATTACAGACCACGAAAAAACATTGTTATCCGCCCAGTCAGTAAAGGCGGTAAAGGCTTCCATTTTACAGTCGATCACAAAACATCTGTTCCCGCGTTATATCATGGGCTGATTGAGGGCAAAACAAAATGATTGAGATTGTACCGGTTTCTTTTTCTGATTTATGCAGAGAGGGACTAGAGGCTCGTCTCTCGGCTTTTGACCCTGTTCGGATTGCCTTGGTGGGCGATCTGTCTTTGGATGCCTATTGGAAAGCGGATATGACCAAAAGTGAATTGTCTCGTGAGACACCCCATTTTCCCTTACCGATTGTTAATGAGTTTTATACGCCAGGAGCTGGCGGCAATGTTGCGGCCAATCTTTCAGCGCTCAAACCCCAATCGGTTTTCGTGCTGGGCGTTGTGGGACAGGACTGGAGAGGCGATGTTCTGCTAAAAACTTTAGCTGATAAAGGCCTTGACTCCTCTTTTGTTATTCGTCATGCCAGGCGGGTGACAAATGCCTATATCAAACCCATCCGGCGTGGTCTGTCTGATGTCGAATATGAAGACCCGCGGCTTGATTTTGCCAATTACACGCCACAGCCTCACGAACTGGATGCTTTCATGATCGAAGGCATCTTGAAATTATCAGACAAGGTCGATGTTTTATGTGTTGCTGATCAGTTTTTGTATGGCTGCTTCACGCAAGAGGTTCGTCATGCATTGGTTGAGCTGGCCGGGAAAGGAAAACGCATTGTGGTGGACAGTCGTTACCACATTGCCGACTATCCCGGATGCGTGCTGAAACCTAATGAGTTGGAATGTGCGAATGCTATAGGACTAAAAGATCCATACCGCGAACACTGCCTGGAAGAGCAGGCTGAGATGGCCTGTGCCTTGTCAGAAAGAACCGGATCTTTCGTTTGTATGACCCTGGGTGCACGAGGCTGTCTGATCAAAAAGCCGGAAGACAACAAAATATTTTTCATCAAAGCGATACAGGTGGATCCGCCAATTGATATTTGCGGGGCTGGAGATACTTTCATGTCAATGTTATCCTGTGCTTTGGCAGCTGGCGCCGATGCTGTACAAGCGGCTGCTTTGGCCAATCTCGCATCTGCTGTAACC
>JAGPFK010000289.1 GCA_018056585.1 Clostridia bacterium
CATTTTTCTGCGCCCGGTATTCGCCGGTCAGCCAGGAGTCTCTGTATCTGCCTGAGTGAGACCGACCATTTTTCTGAAGCCTCCGTTGTAGACATATACTCCATGCCGATTTCCTGCTTGGCCTGTCTTAATAACTTGATTATAGTCGTTTGGGCGAATTGTTTCAATTTAAACGCGCATGACGGCTGAAAAGCGGGATGTCGCATGATAGTCATTGCTGAATCGATAATAAAATCAATTTAACGATAAGGAGCGATGAACTAAAGGCTGGCTATTGATCCTGTTGGGCGAA
Source organism: Clostridia bacterium (assembly GCA_018056585.1). Taxonomy (GTDB): domain Bacteria; phylum Bacillota; class Clostridia; order Saccharofermentanales; family UBA5734; genus JAAYBY01. The sequence continues at coordinate 293 of JAGPFK010000289.1, forward strand.
TCTGACAGAAGCGATGGGGTGAGATAAACGAACATCTTGGCGTGCCGGCTGCTTATAATTCTTTTTTGCGTGTGAAGGGGGTTTGATTTAATCTTCATGATGATGTACGAAACAGGGTCTGATACGGTATAATAGAGTCAGGATCCAGTATCCTGTAACTTGAAAGAATGAGTAGATGATTCAGAAGGGAGCGGTCATCATGAAGATCAGCGTTTACGGCAAAGGCATGAAGGTGTCAGACAACCTGCAACGTCGCATTGAAGAGAAACTCAGCAAATTCAACCGTTTTTTTGGAGATGAGGCGCAGGCAACAGTTAAAGTCCGACCGGAGAATGACCAAAAATGTGTTGAGGTCACGCTCAAAATCAACAAGCACTATTACCGTGCAGAATGCTTAGCTGATGATCCTTATACAGCATTGGATGAGGCGATCGATGTTCTGGAAAGACAGATCCGCAAACATAAGAGCAAAATTGAAAAGCGAATTCACGATTATGCCTATATGAAGGAATATTTGAAAACAGAATCCACACTGCCGGAAGAAGTCAGTGATGAGGCTGAACCCCGGATTATCAAGCGTAAATCATTCGATATCATACCGATGGACGCGGAAGAAGCTGTTTTACAAATGGAGATGTTGGGACACAATTTTTTACTTTATCTTGACGCGGAAACAGATAAAGTTTGTGTCGTTTATAAAAGAAAAGACGGGCAATACGGCCTGATTGAACCCAATTACTGATGCTTGCCCGGGCTCACCCGTTGAACCCGGGCTTTCGTGCTTTTGATGCCGCTTAGGTTGATGGTAAGGTAAAAGCCCGGCTTTTATGAGCCGGGCTTTTATCTGAGATCCCCCAATAGAGGGAACAGTCATTGTAAAGGGAAAGAAAACAGGAGGTTTTTCATGGACGATCAAGACAGGATTTTGGCTGAGCGGACGCGGGGAGAGCGGATACCCAGTACGATCTCTCCTTTTGAACGCCATTTGGCTACAAAAGAAAAATTACTGACCGGTCTTAATCCTCAGCAAGTTGAAGCAGTAAAACATGATAAAGGGCCGCTTTTGATCCTGGCTGGCGCCGGTTCCGGAAAAACGCGCGTCATTACGCATCGGGTAGCTTGGCTGGTGAGCGTACTGGGTGTGCGCCCGTCGTCTATTCTTGCCATTACTTTTACCAATAAAGCGGCAAACGAGATGAAAACCCGTATCGAAAATCTGATTGGCCCTGTCAGCCGCTCCATGTGGATCGGCACTTTTCATGCGATGATGATGCGAATCCTGCGCCAATATTCGGATCGTATCGGATATGATCGCAGTTTTATGATTCTGGACACAGAGGATCAGCAAAAGGTCATCAAACGATGCCTGGCAGAGCTCAATCTGGATGAAAGAAAATTGCCGGTTCGGGCGGTTCACAGTCAGATCAGCACGGCAAAGAACGAGCTGATCGGCGTTCGGGAGTATGCGAAAAAAGCCGGGAGCGATTATTTCCGCAGTCAGGTCGCTAAAATCTTTGATTTATACCAGAATATACTGAAAAAGAGCAACAGCATGGATTTTGATGATATTCTCTTTGAAACGGTGCGCCTTTTTGAAACCTGTCCCGATGTTCTGGCCAAATATCAGGAGCAGTTTCTTTATATTCTGGTTGATGAATATCAGGATACAAACCATGCGCAATACCGCCTGGTTCATCTTCTGTCGAAAAATCATCAAAATTTATGCGTCGTTGGAGATGACGATCAGTCTATCTACAGCTTTCGCGGCGCCAATATTCGGAACATCCTTGATTTTGAAAAGGATTTTAAAAACTGCCGTGTGATCAAACTGGAACAGAACTACCGGTCAACCGGACATGTGCTCAAAGCCGCGAATGCTGTCATTGATCATAACCGCTCGCGTAAGAAAAAAACCTTGTGGACGCAGAGTGAAGACGGGGAAAAGATCACCTTTATTCGGGCAAATGACCAGAACGAAGAAGGCCGGTTTATTGCCCGAGAAATCGAACGGCAGGTTGCGCTTCTAAAAAAGAAGCACTACCGTGATTTTGCCATTCTATACCGTATCAACGCATTGTCTCGAAGCGTAGAACAAGCTCTGCGCGAACAAGGCATTCCTTATCGAATCTATGGCGGAACGAGATTTTATGATCGAAAAGAAATTAAGGATGTGCTGGCCTATCTGCGTTTGATCATCATGCCGGATGACGACATAGCTCTGTTGAGGATTATCAATCAACCGCGTCGGGGAATCGGGGAGGTAACCGTTGAAGCCCTCATGGAGATCGCGGAACGGGAAGGGCTGTCTCTTCTGGATGTTTGCGGAAAGGCACAGGAATTTCCGGAACTTTTGCGGACCGCATCCCGGCTGGTCGACTTTTTTCAGCTTATTTCACGCCTGCGTGCGGGTCTCTATGAGGAAAAGATGACATTTGATCAGTATCTGGATTGGATTGAAACGGAAACCGGCCTGATTCAGGAATACTTGGATCAGCAGGAACAGACGGGTGAATCTGATGTCATTGATCGTGTTGAAAATTTAAAAGAACTCCTATCTGACGCGATGGAATTTGAAAATCAGCTCTCTCTAGAGCAGCAAAGTGAACTGGAAGATGAGCTTTCTTCATCTGATGTGGCTCTGATCGACCTGGATCTGCCTTCTGTTGCACGTGCTTTCCTTGAGCGAGCC
>JAGPFK010000290.1 GCA_018056585.1 Clostridia bacterium
GGGGATATATTCCATTTTTCAGCTGCTTGTTTTGTCGTTAAGTAATCCATTATGAATACCTCGCAGAACACAAAATTCCAATTTTTATTATATGCGAAGGAACGAACAATTTCAACATATTACAACTTTATACATAATAAATAAAGTCTTTTCAGAAAATGAGTATACCTGCATTAATTGTACATTCATCCTGTCTCCTCAACCCCTATGAAAAAAGGCCGTTATCTATTCTGTCAACTTAACCCTACCAATTTTAAGCTAAATTTTTGCCTGTAAAATCACCCGTCGACATGTTCCCACATACGCGTTTTCCCCTTTCTCTCGAGTAGACAAGTTGAATGTAAACGCGAAAAGCCAGTAATATCAAAGGTTAAGGCTTTGACATCAATACTACGCACTCCACGTGGCTTGTCCACGGGAACATATCTACTGGCTGTATCGCTTTAATCTCATACCCGGCTGGAAGCAGGAGAGCCACATCGCGCACTAAGGTTGCCGGGTCGCATGAAACATAAATGAATCGGCGAGGCAGCTTTTCAGCGATTGCATGCAGCAAACGATCATCACAACCTTTGCGCGGGGGATCGACAACAACCAGATCTGGTTGAAAACCCTCATCAAAAAGTTCAGGCAGCGTTTCTTCCGCCTTGCCCGTCATAAATCGCACGTTTGATATTTTATTCAGCAGAGCGTTTTGCTGCGCATCTTCGATTGCTTCTTGAACCGATTCCACACCAATTACCTGTCTCGCCGTTCTGGCTAATTGCAAGGCTATAGAGCCTGTACCGCAATAAAGATCAATGACCGATTCTGTTCCTTTTAGCTCTGCCATATTCTGTATGACTTGAAACAATTTTTCTGTTTGGCGCGGATTGATCTGAAAAAATGACAGGGGTGAAATGCGATATGAGAGTCCGTTTATTTTTTCTTCAATCCACCCTTCGCCTCTGACAATTTTTATGTTTTGGGTCAGAATGCGATTGCCACGTTCTCTGTTCTCATTCAAATAGAGGCCGGTTAGTTGTAATGGCGGTAACTCCGGATCATGAAACAAGCGAATTTGCTGATCTAAGAGATCAGCCAACTCATCTATCCCCGGAAAAGATGAACCATTAATGACAAGCCCGGCCATGACATGACCACTGGAAAAACCCAGCCGGATCGCCAGATGACGTAACAAACCCCTATGAGAACGCTCATCATAGGGTTCAATCTGAAATCTGAAGATGTGTTCCCGGATAACAGAACGAATCAGATCACAGATCTCTGGCTGAATCAGGCAAACATCTGAATCGATCACAACATGACTTCCTTGCGCATAATAACCAATTAAAGGGGAACTTGCCGTTCCGCTGATCGGAAACTGCACCTTGTTCCGGTAATGCCAGGGGTTATCCATACCGATGATGGGCTGTATCTTTTCTTCTTCCGTCTTGATATGCCCGATTCGCCGCAAGGCTTCTCTAACCCGGTTTTGCTTAAATACCAGCTGCGACGGATACGCCAGATGCTGAAGCGTGCAGCCGCCACAGGCTGCCGCAACCGGACAAGCCGGCTCAATCCGGTCAGGAGATGGTTTTACGATTTGAATGCAAGAAGCAACAGCATAGTTCTTTTTCAAAGCGTCAACCCTTGCTATCACATGATCCCCCGGTATCGCATTTGAAATAAAAACGGTCAAGCCTTGCACATGAGCAATCCCTTTGCCATCAAGCCCGATATCTTCAATCACAAGCTCCAGTTCTTTCCCAATATGCATTTTGCTGTCTTCTTTTTTGAAATCGGTCATTTCTGCCTGTCCTGTTGACTCCAGCCATATGGACCGACTAATTCGACAAAAGCCACTTTTTCAATTGTTTCTTGAATAATCTTTCCTGTTTCTGTCTTTCTGACCAAGACAAGATCCTGTAAACCACGCGGTCCCACAGGAATAACCAATCGCCCGCCCGGCGAGAGCTGCTCGATTAAGGCAGGGGGGATAGCAGCTGCCGCTGCCGTCACAATGATTCGATCAAAGGGGGCTTCTTCAGGCCATCCGTTGCTGCCGTCTCCAACACGAAAATAAATATTTTTAAACCCCAATGCTTCCAGCCGCTCTTTGGCTTTGGCAGCCAATTCAGGAATCCTTTCGATCGTATAAACAGCTTTGCAAAAAGGAGCCAATAGGGCCGTCTGATAACCGGATCCTGTTCCGATTTCCAACACACGGCTGGTTGGTTCCGGGTCAAGCAGAGCCGTCATTTCTACTACCAGGGACGGTTGTGAAATGGTCTGCCCATAACCAATGGGCAAGGGTCCATCATATGATGCTAAGCCTTTGCATGAATCATCAAGAAAAAAAGAGCGATCCAGCTTGCGAAATGCTTCATACAGTTCTTTTCTATCCATTCCTATAACCTCCTTACTTCATCCGTGTTTTCCATCTCTTCAAGATTCAGGTCTTTCACTTTCTTCTGATCTCTTTTCGCCCCGTGGATCGACATCAATGATCTCTTTTCGGAACGGATCAATATAAAGTCCGATCGGGCCGCGTGTGAGATCCTCAGTCGTATGGAAAATCAGATGTATGGTGAGTCGCCCTTTATAAAATATAACCTCAAAGTCAGGATATTCCCAATCAACAATGGTTGGATCCCGGCCCGTGTATTCATAAGCCAACAATAAATACTCTTCACTGTCCAGATATGCCCTGAAGAAAGCACTGTATGCGATAAAAAACACGATCAGAATCAGAGCAGTGATCAAGAAAATGCGTTTTTGTTTTTTGGTCATCCATCAGGCTCCTATTGTCAACAAATCGTTTCATTATTGTGTGTTTTCAGTTTATCATGTCTTTCATAAGGATGCTATCCGTATCCGATGTTTTTTTCGGCAACGGGCAGGAGGCCACATATATATGACATGATTCAGTCCTTCTTAACAAAACTTCAATATGCAATAATGCAGAAGCAGATGGATTGGTCGGCTGAATTTATTTT
>JAGPFK010000291.1 GCA_018056585.1 Clostridia bacterium
TCTCAATCCTGAATTCATCATTCGACTGCTTGACGAGCCTGGAAAGCTGGGAGAGGTCGCATCGGCGATAGGTGAAACAGGCGCAAACATTACAAACATCGAATTTGAAGGACAAGACGAAAAATATGCGATCGTTCGCCTGAGCCTGCACCTTCCAAAGGGTGTGAACCGTGAACAGATCTATATTTTACTGAAATCAATCCGTGATTTAGAGTTGATTGAGGCATCATCGGAAGACTAAAACAACTGCCAATATTGATAAATTTGTCATTTTGCACAAGGGAATCCGGTCTGGTTTGCAGTTTACGGCACAGAAATGTATAATCAGTCACAAATAGTTCGTTCGGGAGGGCATCATGGCTGAAAAACTCCGGATTCCTTCGCATTTTCAGGATGGGATGATTCTCCAGCAGCAGATTCCTTTTGTTTTTTATGGACAGTCCCTGCCCGGTGTCCGGATTTCTGTTTTACTGAACCGAAACCCGTCGGACGGACGCGTTGTCTCACCGCTGGACCGTCATTATGGTTCCGTGTTTCATGAGACTGTGACAGCCGATCAAGCAGGGCGGTTTCAAGTTGATTTGCCAGCTTTTGAAGCTTCTTTCGATTCATTTGTTCTGACCATTACGTGCGAGAATGAAACCATTGAATTGAAAGATATTCTTTTTGGTGAAGTTTGGGTTGCTGCGGGACAGTCGAATATGGAAATGCCGTTAGGCGCTGTTCAGTCTTCGGAAGAAACAGCTAAAATCGCCAATCTTCCCTATGTCCGCGTTTTATCTCATTCTGCCGGATGGCTTCGGGGAGATCAGTCCCGTGAGATGGAGACGGTTTCTGCTGTGGGTTTTTCATTCGCGCGAAAACTGCATCTTGATCTTGATCTGCCGGTTGGTTTGATTGAAATGGCTTTTGGAAACAGTCATATCCACAGCTGGATCAGCCGCTCCTCAATTCTGAAAAACGAGAAGATTCGTCAGCATCTGGTTGCACATGGCTTTTATCAGAATGATGTTCTGTCTGATTCGCTTAACCAGCCCTCTGTTTTGTACCATAACAAATTGGCTCCGCTCCAGTCGCTGGCCGCCAGGGGCGTCCTGTGGTATCAGGGAGAAAGCGATTATCTTTATCCCAATTATTATCAGGAAGCGCTCAAAACTCTCATTTCTGACTGGAATCTTGTTTTTCGTTCAGCCGGTGAAGAAGGCCTGGCCTTTTTAATGGTGCAGCTTGCACCCTATTTTTATGGTCATCAAGACTTTACACGCCTTTCTGAATTTAATGAGATGCTGGCTTCAGTCCACCACACGTTGACCTGCCCGTCTGCTTTACTTCCTCTTTATGATTTGCCGCTGGATTATGAAAATGCGCCGGAAAAATGGCGGCACCCCATTCACCCCACCGCAAAGCTGCCTGTCGGACAGCGGCTGGCATTGATGGCATCAGGTCTGCTGTATCATCGAAAAGCGCCCCAATCGGCTCCTGAATGCAGCGGTATCGAAATGGTTGGGAACAAGATGCTTTTATCCTTTGATCACATCGGCGATGGACTACGCCTTTCAGATTCAGGCGATCGGCTTCGCGGGTTTACCTTGTGTGGCCCTGACCGCGTTTTTGTTGAAGCAAACGCCCGTATTCTCTATGGAGTTCGAGTGATGGTCTGGCATGATCAGATTCGTGAACCGCAAGCGGTCACTTATGCTTTTTCTGACCTGAATCAGGATGCAAACCTGATCAGCCGAGATTATCTGCCTGTTGTGCCTTTTCGCTCCGACCGATTCAGATCCAAGTATTGCCCCCCCATGGAATGGACCCATTGCGATTCACTTTGCGGATGGTTCAGTCCGGATGCGTGTGATATCTTTCAAACCGGCTGGCACCCGCGGTGGCGTATCACTTCTGGCGAAGGCCAGTTGTTCGTTGAGCCAAACAATAAAATAAAAGAAGATGGTTCCTTATTCTTTCGCTACCGGACCCATGAAAATGAGGGCATCGCACTGGAGCCGCAACTGCAATATGCGTCTTTGTTTCCTCCCCTGGATCTTTCTGATTATGAAGCGATCCATGTTGCCGTTTTTAATCCGGACCAACACGAAAAATCTATGCGCCTGGCTTTGGTTGTAGGTGCCTCAGACGCAACACTTCGGGAACAGGGTGCCCCACAGCTGATCGGGCCTGTTCTGAACTGGCAAACGATCACATTTAACTTCAATGAACCAGCCGATCAATTATCGAAAACATATCGGCTTTTGCTGCTTATTGATGACATCAAGATGAGCGGTGAGTTGTATTTAGGCCGGGTCAGTTTGATTCGGCCGCAATAAACGGAGGCTGTCATGCAGCAGATCGAGTATCGAAAAATAAAAAAGGCTTGCTTGCCTGTTATGGTTGCTTTTTTGCTTCTGATTTTATCTTCATGCCAGGATCACCCAAAACAGACGACACCGACACAAACACCGACTGTGATCAATCCGACCGGGACCGGTCCGATCACTCAGGAATCGACAACGCGTCCGTCCGGCGCGATGCCGGGCGATCTTCAGCCGATCGAACCATACCCCTTCAAAAGCGACCAAAAGATAGAGTTGCCTGATGGACTTTGGTTGGATGCAGGTCCTGTTGATCCGTTGAATCAGGTAAAAAATCTGGTTGTCACAACGACGGGGCAGGGGCGTCCTACTTTGACACAGAAAGATGAGACCAAGCCCATCCTGGTTTTAGAAAGCTGTACGTCCATCACGTTTCATCGAATCCGAATTGGGTATGATCAGCCGGATTGGCCGGATGAGGTGAACTTTACCCAAACACCTCTCGTTCAGTTAAAAGACTCTACGAACATTATTTTTGAAGACTGTGAATTTTTTGGAGGCACTGGCATGGCGCTGCTGCTTGATGGGTGTGAGAATATTATTTTAAGAAATTGCACCTTTTACAACAATGCAGGGCCTCCTTTGGCAACCAGCGGGGCATCAAC
>JAGPFK010000292.1 GCA_018056585.1 Clostridia bacterium
CCTTCACGGTTTCTATGTCCCTTCCCTGTATCAGGTGTCCTATCATGAAGATGGGACGGTGTCTGAAATCAAACCCAAAAGTCGGGATGTGCCTGCAACGGTAAAAAAGCGCCTTGTTCTTGATCTGGATTCCGCGGCCTGGCCGGATAAACCGATTGTGCCCAGCCTCGCAATCGTACATGACCGGTTGTTTCTTGAGTTGTTTCGCGGCTGTTCGCGTGGCTGCCGTTTTTGTCAGGCGGGTATGATTTATCGTCCTGTCCGGGAAAAGGGCGTTCAAACGTTAATCAACCAAGCTGTTTTCACAGAACAAAACAGCGGTTACGATGAATTGGGGCTCTTATCTTTATCGACCAGCGATTACAGCAAGCTCGGTCCTTTGACCGATGCCCTGCTTTTTCATTTGACGCCGCGTCACACCAGTTTGTCTCTTCCGTCTTTACGTCTGGATAACTTTACATTGGAACTGATGGAAAAAGCGTCCAGGACGAGAAAGAGCGGCCTGACATTCGCGCCTGAGGCCGGCACCCAGCGCCTGCGCGATGTGATCAATAAAAACATCAGCGAGGAAGACTTGTTTCAGGCTATGCGCCTGGCTTTTACAGGTGGATGGCACAACGTTAAGCTTTACTTTATGATCGGCTTGCCGACAGAAACAGATGAGGATGTATCAGGGATTTGTGATCTCGCGAAAGCGACAGAAACCATTTATCGCAACCTGCCGGCTGAAAAAAGGAAGCGCAGGCTCGAATTGGTTGTCAGCACAGCCGTTTTTGTTCCTAAACCGCACACCCCTTTTCAATGGGTTGGACAGGCTGATCCGGCTGATATCAGGCGGAGGCAGGAAATGCTAAAGACAAAGCTTCGCAGCCGTTCTGTCAAATACCAATGGCATGACTGGAAAACATCTTTTCTGGAAGCCATTCTGGCTCGCGGAGATCGGCGCTTGTCCGAAGTCATCTATGATGCTTGGCAGCACGGCTGCACCTTTGATGCCTGGGATGAATATTTTAAGTTTGAAATCTGGCTCGAATGCCTGGACCGAGCTGGTCTGGATCCCGACTTCTATGCAAGAAGAGAACGAGCTATTGATGAAATTTTGCCTTGGAGCCATATTGATGGCGGGATCAGCCCCTCGTTCTTGCGCCGGGAATACGAAAAAGCGCTAAAAGGTGAGATGACACCATCATGCCGCGAGGCTTGCAGCCATTGCGGTGCGGCTTCCTTTGGAGGAGGTATCTGTTTTGAGCCTTAGCTTACGGCTGAGCTTTTGCCGATTCGAACCGGCGATCTGGCTGGCCCATTTGGATCTGATGCGCACCTTTGAACGTGCTGTTCGCAGGGCAAACATACCGGTTGCTTACAGCAGCGGTTATAATCCGCGGCCGAGACTTTCTTTTGCTCTGCCCATGGGTGTTGGGATTGCAACAGAAAACGACTTGTTGGATGTTCGGTTAGAAGAAAAGCAGGACGTTTTACAAGCAGACGTCTCAACATGGATCAATACCCTGAATAGTAAACTGCCGCGGGGCATCAGCGTCTTATTCGGAAATAGAATAGACGATGCCGGACAAAGTTTAATGAGCCTGGTTTCTGCTGCAGATTACCGAATCAAAGCCGATGGGCTGGAAAACGCGTTGATGCTTTTGCTTGCAAGCGACACGCAGGAACAAATACCGTGGCTCGTTCTGAAAAAAACAAAAAGCGGCTTGCTACCGATCAACATCAGGCCTTTGATCTTATCAATAGAAAAAGAGGATTCAGACCAGTTTTTGCTGCATGTAAAAGCAGGCAGCCGCGAAAACCTGCGGCCAGATCTGTTTTTGAAATTTCTGGTTGAACAGGCTTTTCTTGACCGGGAAGCTGCGCTCGATTGCACGATAACCAGAACCCGGATTTGGCTTGGTGACGAGCCTTGAATCTTATCAACGAAAAATCGCATCAGCCTGTTCGTGAAATGATTGCCTTTCGGCAAGATGGGTTTTCATTCTTTGTTTTGCTGGAAGATGGCAAAGCGGCTGAAGTCCTCAGCCAAAAAGAACAAACGAAGCCCATTCTGAATCAAAAAGATCTTGTGCTCGGGCGCGTCCGCCGGGTTTTACCCGCGCTGGGCGGCGTTTTTATTGATGTGGGGGAGGAACATGATGCTCTGCTGCCATTTTGTGAAGCGCCGCCAAATGTTAAAGAAGGAAGGCCTCTGATTGTCCAGGTTCGTAGACAGATGCCTGAACATAAAGGGCATCAGGTTACGACGGCAATTGAGCTTGTGGGACCTTATGCCGTTTTCTTTCCTGACCGGAAACCCAAACAGCGCAGTAAACTGCAAAACATGCCAAAAAACATGAAAGAACCTCTTTATCAACGTGACCTTTGCCGACTCAGTCAAATATGGTCAGATCTTATGGAAGAAAGCAGTTCAGGACCTGTGCCGCGACTTTTGTATGCCCAGGGTGATCCGTTACATATTGCCCTGACTGCTTGGGTCGGCCCGGATTTGAAGCGTATCCGGACCGATGACGCTTCGCTGTATCAAGCCATGGAGGAGAAACTGAAAGAACTGATGCCCGAATTTAGGCCGCTCCTGCGTTATGAGCGGCCTGATGGTGATTTTGGGTTGGCCGCCATTTTAGGGTTGGCCACTCTGACAGAAGACCTAAAGAAGCGTCGTGTTTTTTTAGATAACGGCGGTTTTATTGTGATCGATAGGACTGAGGCACTGACGGTCATAGACGTGAACAGTGGCTGTGATATAAAAGGGAAAAGCGAGGCGGATCTGCGCCTGCGGACCAATCTTTTGGCTGCCGAAGAAATCGCAAGACAATTACGCCTTCGCAATATTGGTGGCATGGTTTTGATCGACTTTCTGCGTTTAAAACGCAAAGAAGATCAGCAGAGGATTGAAGAAGCCCTGAAAAATCATTTTTTGAGAGACCGGGCACGTGT
>JAGPFK010000293.1 GCA_018056585.1 Clostridia bacterium
GGCTGATCCTTTTGTGTTCCATAATGATGGGTCTGGGTACGTCGGCCGGCGGCTACCGCATCATCAAAGCCGTTGGCATGGATATGGTGAAACTGGAAAAATACCAGGGTTTTGCCGCAGACCTGGCGGCTTCAATCTGCCTTTTGCTTTCATCTCTCACGGGGATTCCGGTCAGCACGACGCATACCAAGACGACGGCCATCATGGGGGTTGGAACGGCCAGACGCACGTCTTCCGTCAACTGGAAGGTGGTAAAGGACATGGTATTGGCCTGGATTTTGACTTTTCCAGGTTGTGGATTGATTGGCTATCTGATGGCTAAAGTTTGTCTTTTGATCTTTTAACTTGAAAGGAGCTTAATATGGCCCGCCGTAAAGAAGAGTTTGATTATTTTGAAGTTTTGGTGTCTGCGGTTCGATATGCCAATGAAGCGGCAGAACGTTTGATGGACCTGATGAAGGATTATCAGGATGTTGAGAGAAAAGCCAGAGAAATTCATGATCTCGAGCATACCGCGGATCATGAATGTCACCGTCTGTATGCGGCGTTGAATGTGGCTTTTATTACCCCCATAGACCGGGAGGATATTTATGCTCTCATCAAAGCGATCGATGACATCACCGATGTGATCGAGGATGTAGCCAGCCGCTTTGATATGTTTCATATTACGAGCATCAGACCGGATGCGGTACCGATCGGACAGCTGATTCTGAAAGCGACCGGCAGGCTGACCGAGCTGATGGAAGCTTTTAGAGCTTATAAGAAAAACAGGAAACAGATTCATGAATTGATTAAGGATGTCAATTCTATTGAGGAAGAAGGCGACCGTCAATACCGAAAAGCGGTGAAAACTTTATTTTGTGATCAGGAAAATATTTTGGAAATCATCAAATGGAAAGATATTCTGGATGACATGGAAAACGTCCTGGATGCCTGCGAAGACGTCGCTGACATTGTTGAAGGCGTTGTTATGAAAAACAGTTAGGTGAAGGATGATGGACAACGAATCAGATATAAGCGGCTTGGACATGGAGATGATTGTTTACAGGAAGGGTAGTTTGTGTGCACATCTCGATCTGAATCGTGGCTATTTGACCTGGCGAGACAGTACTCAATGGTGTAATAATTTTACGCGTTCATTAACCGATGAACAGATCAAAATCATCCGAAATCTGATTCGAAGCTGTCAGCATCGATCTTTCCAAAATCAGTCAAACGAAAATGAAAAGCATGAAAAATGGTCACCGGGTGATCCTGATTTCGAACCAGTCAGTTGGCTGATCACCGTCCAAGAAGGAGACAAAACATGGCAGGTGCGCAGCTACGGTTTACTCCCGGATTGTTGGTTGCCGATCAAAGAAGAAATTGAGCGGATTGGCCGTGTTAGCTTTTTTATTTAAGCTGGCAGAAAAAACGATTGGTGGCAGATATGGATTTTCTTGAAGGTTTCTTGTTAGGCCCTATATGGAGCGATACCGAGTATGAAACCCGTCGCCACGCAGGCCTTTATTGGTTCATTGGCTGGCTTGCTTTTGCCGGTTATATTTGGCTGCAGTTCAAGCCGCCGTGGGCTCAGCCCTGGCTCTCGTTGCCGCGCTGGGTTCCTATTCTGATATTTTTCTTTCTGCTTTTTTCCTCACCCTTCATGAATTGTTATTATTACCGCATGAATATTCTTGTTAAGCTTTTGATTCTTGCTTTTCAGGCAATTAAGCTGGCAGCGGCTTTTCTGGCTTTATATCAATGGATTTTACCTTATTATTCTTTTGATATAGATTTGCTGCCTCAGGAAATCATCGAATATATTAATCAAACCATCACAAAGTCAACGGAGACTTTTGCGACCATTGGTCAGGCTGTTGGCATGCTGATTGGGCTGATTGCCGGTGCCCTGCAAATTATCCTGACTTTTCTTTGTGGTCTGCTGACCGTGACTTTAGGACCAGCCTTCTATTTATTTTTGATTCAGATGCTGCAGCGCGTTGTGGACCGGATTGCTTATCGAAAGCTGCTGCCTCATGTTGATCTGTAACTATATTTTTTTCAGATGAATTTTGCTGATCATCAGGATTGTCAAAGCAGCCATGAGAATCATGCAGCTGATGACATGGACCGATCTGAAATGAAATTTAACAATTAAGTAAGTGTGAAGCAGGTTCATCAACGTTAAAACAGATCCGGCCAATGTAATCGGAATGCCGTAATAATAATCAGGCTCTTCCTGAAGGTTATAGTGAGCCAGGCGGATGGCCCCCGCAATCGTAAAAGAAAGCGCTAAAATAAAGCCGATCACCCTGCCAACAGGGAAAAACAAAGATGTTTGCGAAAAATGCAGTTTCCAGGCAATGATAGCGGGTGCCACACCAAACGATATTAAATCACTCAAAGAATCCAGCTGCTTTCCCAGTTCGCTGACCACATTAAGTTTACGAGCTAATTTGCCATCAAAACGATCAAATATAGCGGCTGCCATGATCAGTAAACAACTGAGATAAATCAAGCTGATGTCTTTCCCCGGCTTTTGAAGTAAAATTCTATCTGCCGAGGCGGCCAGCAAGATGGCTAAGACGCCCAAAGCCAGATTTGTTAAGGTCATCAGATTGGGCAGATGTTTACGAAGCATGGGGCACCTCAAAAATCAGATCCATGTCAATATGGCTCAATGGCTGTCCTGCTCTGTGTTTATTTGTTTTTCTGGAAATGAGGCTAGTACCGTCAATCCTGCTTTTACGCGATCTCCTGGCTTGATCTTAATCTTCACGTCGGGTGAGCAGACCAACTCAGTACAGGATCCAAATCGGATCATACCGATGCGTTGCCGCTGCTTGACCTGATCACCGGGTGTTACATCACAAACAATGCGGCGAGCAAAAAAACCCGTGATCTGATGAACCAGGATTTTTCTATCTCCCGAAGCAATACCAA
>JAGPFK010000294.1 GCA_018056585.1 Clostridia bacterium
GGCCATCGCTGCGCCATTGGGGTCATGGACAGCCGCTTTATGATGGGGTCCATGGGTTCCGTTGTCGGAGAAAAAATAACACGCTTGTTTGAAAGGGCTCTGCAAGAAAAGCTGCCAGTCGTTTTATTTTCAGCTTCTGGCGGTGCCCGGATGCAGGAAGGGATCATTTCTTTAATGCAGATGGCTAAAACCACTGCTGCAGTGACCTGTTTTCAATCAGCCGGAGGGCTTTACATTTCTGTTTTGACAGACCCGACAACCGGTGGTGTTACAGCCAGCTTCGCCAGCCTGGGCGATATCATTTTGTCTGAGCCGGGTACGTTGATTGGCTTTGCCGGGAGGCGCGTTATTGAGGGGACCATCGCAGAAGATCTGCCCGAAGGGTTTCAACGTGCTGAATTTTTAATGGAACATGGATTTCTTGACCTGATTGTACCGAGAGACCGCATGCGGACCATGCTGGGCACGTTGCTTCTTCTCCATAAGCACCATGATTGGCAGGCTGAACGGCCGATTGCGTCCTTAGACAAAAGAAACGTCGTTCAACGCACCGGATCAGAGTGTCTTGATCTCATTCGTCATCGCAAGCGCCCTGTGATTGTTGATTATCTGCCTCTTTTGTTTGACGATCTGATTGAATTGCACGGTGATCGACGGTATGGTGATGATCCCGCTTTATGGTGCGGATTGGGACGCCTTAATAACATTCCGGTCACCATCATCGGGCACCGAAAAGGGAAGACGCTCGAAGAAAATGCACGATGCAATTTTGGCATGCCCCATCCAGAAGGTTATCGAAAAGCCATGCGGCTGATGCAACAGGCAGAAAAATTCGGGCGCCCTGTCATCACCTTTATTGATACCTCCGGTGCGTATTGCGGTATAGGCGCCGAAGAACGCGGACAAGGTGAGGCCATTGCCGCTAATCTGCAGGGCATGATGCAGCTTTCTGTGCCAGTCATCAGCCTGGTGACCGGCGAAGGCGGCAGCGGAGGCGCATTGGCTATCGGTGTTTGTGATCGCCTCGGTATGCTGTCTAATGCCGTTTATTCTGTTATCTCGCCACGTGGATTTGCTTCTCTGCTCTGGAAAGATCCAACTAAAGAACGCGAAGCGGCCGATGTCATGCGTATGACAGCCTGGGATCTGGCAGAGTTGGGCGTTTGTGATGACATTATACCGGAACCTGAAGAGGGTGCACACAGCAATCTGGCTGAAACGGCCTCAGCGATCCAATCTTTTCTTTCTGATTCGCTGCCTGGTTTATTGTCTGAACAGACCGAGGAGCGATTGCAGAAGCGCTATGATCGTTATCGTGCGTTTGGTGAATTTGCAGAATAAAGTCATCAAGGCGTGCGCATGGAGAAACAGTCCGGAAAGGTTTTTTATGCAGGAGAAAATCAATTTAGACGAGTGTTTGAAAGATCAGTTGCCTCTATCCTATTTTTCAGCTAATCGAAAGCGACTTTCAGATCAGCTTGACGATCCTTCTCTGGCCATCATTCTGTCCGGGCGTCCGCCTCATCGAACGTCTGACGAGACTTATCCATTTTCGGTTAATCGAAACTTTTACTACTTAAGTGGGTTGGACCAGGAAGAATGCGTCCTTCTGCTGATTCGTCGCGACGGCCAAAGCAGTGAGATTCTTTATATTCAGGAACAAGATCCTATATTTGAACGCTGGCGTGGTCACCGCGTCAGCCTGGAAGAAGCAGGGGCTTTCACCGGTATAACGGATATTCGCCTGATCGGCCGGCTGAGGGATGATCTTATAGAATGGCTGTCGTGGCCCAATCTTTCCTTATGGCTGGATGGCAGTGCTCTGGATAGCCAGGCAATGGAAATGAAGCAATGGTTGGCTGATATAAGCTGTGACCGGCCAGTCAAACATCAGGATTTAGAGCCAATCCTGACGCGACTGAGGATGATTAAATGTAAAGATGAACTGGATCAGATTAAAAAAGCGATTCATCTGACTAAAGACGGCGTGCTGGCTATGCTTTCATGCCTGAAGCCTGGTTTGATGGAGTATCATCTATGGGCTGAATTTGCCTATTCTCTGGCAAAATCAGGTTGCCTCAGCCCAGCCTTCCCATCGATTGTTGCCTCAGGTGAACATATCTTTTGCCTGCATTACATGACCCCTTACGCACAAATTCAGGAGGGAGATTTGGTTCAGGTTGATGTTGGCGCGGCTTCCTGCTATTTATGTGCTGACATATCCCGGGTCTTTCCGGCTGGCGGCCAATTCACCGATCAGCAAAAAAAAGTTTATCAGATTGTACGTCAATGCCAGATCACAGCCTTTGAGACGATTCGCCCTGGCATCACTCTTCAGTCCATCAATGAAGCGTGTCACGAAACGGCACGGCGAGGGTTAATGGATGCCGGATTCATGAAGCCAGACGAGCCCATTAAGGACTATTTTTGGCATAATGTGTCTCATCATCTCGGACTGGATGTGCATGATGTTTCGGAGCGTGAGGCGCCCTTACAGCCGGGCATGGTCCTGACCGTTGAACCGGGTATATATATTCCGGCTGCCGGAATTGGAATGCGCATTGAAGATGATGTGGTAGTCACGAACGAGGGCTGTCTGATTCTTTCTGAGGGCATCATGCGTGAAGCAGAAGAAATTGAAGCATTTATGAGTCAGGCGCACTAGCAACACAACAAACATATCCTTTGTTAAGCCTAGGGCGTGTTTGCAAATAGTCATCATAGCCAAATGAGGATGCAAGCCAGATGAATCATGCCAAGATAAGTGATCAGGGTCTTCTCATAGCGAGTCGCAATTCGACGATTGTTCTTCAATAAGAGAAAGCAATTTTCTATCAGGCGTCGGTCCTGATACACATACTGATCATATGAACGAGGCTGTTTCGCGTTCTTTCGGCTTGGAATAACCGGAATACCGCCTTTTG
>JAGPFK010000295.1 GCA_018056585.1 Clostridia bacterium
ACCTGGATGAGTTTGGGCCGCGTTTTCCGGATCAATCGGTTGTATATGACGCATCTTGGCGCGCTTTGGCTTTAGAATGCGCAAATAAATTTTCCATTCCGTTACATAGTGGCGTTTATGCCTGGTGCCGCGGCCCGCAATTCGAAACACCCGCGGAAATCAGGGCTTTGGAAAAACTTGGAGCCGACGCAGTCGGCATGTCTACCGTCCCCGAAGCCATAACGGCTGTTCATGGCGGAATGAAGGTGCTGGCATTATCCTGTATTTCAAATATGGCCGCCGGCATTTTAAATCAGCCGCTTTCGCACGAAGAAGTCATGCGGGTTGGAAAACAGGCCAGTGCTTCAATCATTTTATTGCTGTCAGCGATTTTGAGCGAAATAAAAGAGGCTTCTTGATGTAAACATGAAAAAAGAAGATGAATTAACCGGTGAGGAGTTTGGAATAGAGCGGCTGCCCGTATATTGCGAAAAAGCTGATGTGGATGCTGGCCGGCGTAAAATCAAATGGGCTTTTGCGCATATGCCGGTCCTGCAGCATATGGCGGAGGAGCTCCGGCTAGAAAAACCTCTTTCAGGTTTACGCATTGCTGTCAGTGTTCATGTTGAAGCAAAGACTGCCTGTCTTGTTAAAACCCTGGTTGCCGCAGGCGCGGAAGTGGCATTGACTGGCTGCAATCCGCTTTCAACCCAGGATGATGTAGCCGCTGCTTTAGCAGCCGATGGCGTGTTGGTTTACTGTCTACATGGAGCCGATGAAACAACCTACCGACGCCATCTCGAAATGGCTCTTTCCATTATGCCGCATCTTGTAATAGATGATGGCGGCGATTTTGCTTTGCTCCTGCACAGCAGCGCGCATCATCTGGCCCGCTGCCTGATCGGCGGATGCGAAGAAACGACGACCGGCCTGAGGCGCCTTAGAATCCTGGAGAGAGAAGGACGCCTGCTTTATCCGGTGTTAGCCATCAACGATGCCCGGTGTAAACATTTGTTTGATAATCGATATGGGACCGGTCAATCGGTCTGGACGGCCATCATGGCGACAACCAATCTGGTGGTGGCCGGTAAAACTGTTGTGGTATCAGGCTATGGTATGTGTGGTCAAGGTGTGGCCATGCGGGCAAAGGGCTTAGGCGCTCGCGTGGTGATTACTGAAATCGATCCGGTTCGGGCATGCGAGGCGTTGATGGAAGGCTATGAAGTGATGCCCATGATTGAAGCAGCGGCCATCGGCGACCTGTTTATCACGGTTACAGGATGTTCTGATGTTATTACGACAGAACATTTTCAGCGAATGAAAGACGGTGCCATCTTATGCAACGCGGGGCATTTTGATGTGGAAATCAATATGAAGCAAATCGCTTCTTTATCGATTCGAAAAGAGAACGTCAGGCCTCATATCATGGCCTATGTTCAGCCGGACGGAAGGCGTCTTTATATATTGGGAGAGGGTCGTTTGGTGAACCTTGTGGCTGGTGATGGGCATCCCGCTGAAATCATGGATATGAGCTTTTCGTTGCAGACAGCCGGTGTTTTATATTTAGCTCAAAAAGGGAAGACGCTTCATCCGGCAATCTATCCTTTGCCAACCGAGTTAGATGATGAAGTAGCCAGAAGATTACTCGGTTACCTCGGTAAAAAGATAGACTGCCTGACAGCAGAGCAGGAAGACTATTTGAATCAGTGGATCCTGTCTTGATGTCGATACAGGCAGAAACAGGAGGTTATTTGTGAAAGAATCGGTATTGTTTTCAGATGTTACTGTTCTTTCGGCCGATTCCAATGGCCAAATCGTGACGAAGCCCCATGCCTTTGTTGCGGTCAAGGACGGTCTCATTCTTGGCTGTTTTTCCACAGAAAAGGAAGCAAGGGAAGCATTTGCCTTTGAGCCTTTTGCGCTTTATCCTGGCAAAGATCGATTACTGTTACCTTCTTTTGTCAATACTCATAATCACATGGCTATGACTTTGCTGCGAAATTCCGCGGATGATCTGGAACTTCACCGCTGGCTTTTTGATGTTATCTTTCCGCGCGAAGCACGGCTGACCAATGAGATGGTTGCCGCTGGAAGCCGCTTGGCCTTAGTTGAAATGATCCGCAGCGGAACAGGCGCCTCAGCCGATATGTATTACTTTCATGAGGAGACTGTAAAAGCCGCTTTAGAAGCAGGGTTTCGACTTAATTTTTCTGTTGATGTTCAGTCTTCCGTTGCAAATCAAACATTGGATGAAAATAAACTGGCCGAACAAATGAACCGCTATACCCATGATCCCTCCGGCCTGTTACGCGCTTCGATGCTGGTTCATTCCGTTTATCTGTACGAACCGAAAATTTACCCTTTGCTGGCCGAACTGGCTAAATCGCTGTCCTGCCCGGTTCAGGTCCATGTGGCCGAGACCCAAAAAGAAGTAGATGAGTGCCTTGAAAAACATGGCCGCAAACCAGCCGCTCAGCTGGCCCATTATGGTTTTTTCCAAACCCCTACTTTGGCGGCTCATTGTGTTCATCTGGATGACTCAGAACGAGCTGTTTTAGCAAGGCCCTGTGTGTTTGTCTCCCATTGCCCCGCCAGCAACCTCAAGCTGGGCAGTGGCATCGCAGATGTAACAGCCCTCCAGTCTGCCGGCGCCACCGTTGTTCTGGGCACAGACGGTCCGGCCAGCAACAATAATCTGGACCTGTATCGGGATATGCGGTTGGCTTCCTTCCTTGCCAAGGGGACGAGCTATGACGCGTCACGCCTGCCGGCTGATATTGTGCTGAAGATGGTTACGGTAGACGGCATGCGAGCACTTGGATTTTCTGATTGCGGCAGAATCGAAGCTGGGTGGCAGGCAGATCTGCAGATTGTCCGTACGGACGGGCCGGAAATGACACCCTTGGGGAACCCGGTATCGGCCATGGTTTACAGTGCGTCCAGC
>JAGPFK010000296.1 GCA_018056585.1 Clostridia bacterium
AATTGTATCCGCCCTGCCAAATGCCTCTTTCAAATTTGAACAGGCATAGGCGCCGACCGAAGCAGCCAACTCTTTGGCCTTATCCTGATCGATATCATATAGGAGCAAACTTTCTGCCGGCAGAGCCCCTTTATGAAGCAGACCTGAAATCAAAGCCTTCCCCATATTGCCGGTTCCAATAACCGACAGAATCATGGCGCCAACCTCCAATAAATCGCTGTCCTGCATGGATAAGCAAAAATCATGATTTACTTTCAGTCAAATAATATCATTACAGCCTGAGACATGCAAACACATAATGCGCAATCACAAAAATCAGGCAGAAAAGCAGGGTTTATATGCCGAATCAGAAAGCGGCAACCGAAACATCATTTATAACCACTCGTGATCAATAAACCGAGCTTCGGAATATAGCCACATTTACCTTTTGCTACGAGATACATTCATCTTTAGTTTGAATGCAGATCGACCTGATATTTTCGTCCAATGCCGCGAAAGTCTGTATCCAGGACCGAGCTGACCAGATCGATCATGGTCGTGATGTTTGGAACCGGGAGGCCGATCTTTTTTGCTGTATCTTCAATAGGAACCAACCCGCAAGGCACATCTTCCAGAAGATATCTATGTCTGACGGTATGAGGCGCATCAATTTCCTCATATGCTTCGTTATTCTGTATGCACTCATAGAGGTCTTTACCCGTGATCCGGTAAGTTCGGCGCAGCCAATCGGCCGTTGTCTCAACCTCATAGCCCAATGCTTTGGCTACGCCAACACGTTCCGAGTCAATCTTCTCAAGGAAATGCGCTACACTGCGAGAAATGCCTTCATGATAATATTTAAAGCCGTCTTTTTTCGTTTCAATCCATCCGATATTCATTAAAACGGGTGCACAGTGAAGAACCATGCCCACATTTGAAAGCGAGGTGATGATGACGGATTCAACCGGAATAAAGTGCGGCCGTAAACATTCCGGCATCCTGGCTAAAACAACGTTCACATCACCCGGCTGAATGGTTGCGATTTGAACATCTCGCTTAAGCGTATAAATGACCGTGCTGTTTTGATCGCTCCGTCTGCAGGTATAGACAACGGTTTGAGTCTCGGCGATACGAGGCAGTTCTGTCACCCCGCAGGCTTTAAGTGTCTGGGCGAATTCCATTGCCCCAAAGGTCCGGCCGGGATTAAGGATGATGATCATCTCTTTATGAACGTACGGAGCAAGCCGCCTGGCCATGTCCTTATGTGCGTCGCTTGTGGTGGTTACCATGATAAAATCCGAGATCACATCCACGATATCCACCGATGCTTTTTCAATAGATGCCGTTCACAACGCCGGAGCATTCAATTTTTCGAGTTTCAATGACATCCTCTATATGATTCCTGGTTCGGTTCCAGAGCGTGACTTTAATCCCATTCAGAGCAAGGTGTGCCGCCATAGACAACCCCAAATTTCCGCCGCCGCAGACAAATACCCGATCGGTCGGATTCACTGTCAAATGATTCATCTCAGTGTTGTTCCTCCAGTTCAGCAAGCCGAACGGCCTCGCTGATGACTTCTTTCTTTTCTGTATCATAGGCAACGCAGGCTCCATTCCTGAATGTTGTCTTGAGTCTGCCTTTGAATTGATCTCCCTTCACAATATGAACG
The DNA here is from genome assembly GCA_018056585.1 of Clostridia bacterium. GTDB lineage: Bacteria > Bacillota > Clostridia > Saccharofermentanales > UBA5734 > JAAYBY01. Next base: position 1,650 of record JAGPFK010000296.1, read on the forward strand.
GCATCCAGGTAGCCCTTTTTAACGATGTCGGAAAGGACGTCGGGATTCATCAGGGGATCCGGGTCCTCTGCGTATTTATTCCTGATGAAATCAAGCAAGACCGAAGCTTCGCTGAGAAGCTCGTTTTTACGGGCAACGATTCTTTCATCCTTATCAAAAGAAAAGCTGTCATCAAAGGTATGTCTGATGACACCACGGGCTATCTTGCAGCTTTCAATCACTTCATCCGCGCCGGCGGCATGGTCGGCTTCACAGTACCCCACAACATGCATGATATGCGGCTTGACACACATCTGCATGAAGGTTGATGCGGCTAGCTGTCCCTTTGCCACTGATGGATCAGGAGCAAAAAGCGGCAGACCTGCCCTGGTTTCACGGTAGGATATAAAGTTATCATCATGCAGGCTTTCAGCCATTTCAATCATGGCAAGAATTCTGGCAAAATCCATGGAGAAAGTCACCCCGGTGGGATTGTTAAACATATATTGGGCGATATAGTGCCGAACACCGAGTTTTTTTGCGTTATAGGCACTGATGTAAGCCACCGCCACAGGAATGACATCATGCGCATCACGCAGGCCCCAGTGATGGGGTTCGTTCAGTTCAACAGGTACATTTCGATCTGCATGCCATTTGATAAGCTGCTGAGCTTCACGGATGGATACTTCAAGTGGTCTTGTTCCACGCCCATCCATCTCGTTGTACCAGAACAGTGGAATAGCAGTCCAGGCGTTATCGATGGTTCTTAAAAGCATATCTGCGTACTCAAAAACAGCTTCTGTTCCACTATAGCAACGCATAAGAGGGTAATTGCCCCGCTTGGACGCTTCTTTTAATCGAATGAAGTCCGCCTCGGTACGAACCGGCACGCCACCAGCACCATCATATTCTTTCTGCATGCAAGCCTGACTAAAAAAATACTGCTGAGCATTCTGATCGGGGCCAAGCGATATGACATCCAAAACTTTCGCTTCGGAGATCTTTTCGATGCCTCTTACCGTATCGTCTACGGAAGGTATACCGAAATGATGGCGAATAATCGGATATGGATATGATTTTTCGATTCTTTCCAGAAGCGTGGCGCCATAGCTTTCCATGCCGGCGTCTTTGCATTCGCCGCGCAAAAAGTGGATGGAATCACTGATGTCATCAAAACCATCGGAAATGAATGAGAACATTTCATACTGACTGGCAACTGAAGCCACAGGTTTGGTGCCGCCAAAAACCCAAACAGGCTGATAGTCAAGTTTTCC
>JAGPFK010000010.1 GCA_018056585.1 Clostridia bacterium
AAATCCGGATGCGGTTATCCCGTCAAGGATCAAAACGGAAGCGGTCACAGATAACGGACAGCTTCAGATCAAAATTCCTGCCTTATCCTGGAATGTGATCCGGTTAGAAGCCGTGAAGGGGTGAATGCAGATGAAGATCAGATCAATTTAATTCATTTGCTTTTACAGCCAGCATGGTTTGCGATATTTGAATCTTATAGACATTTATATAAGATGCAAGTTTTGATTCACAATGCAATTTGGCTTCATGGGTTACGTCATACAAAATAATAGGTAATCACTCTTCCGGCAGGCGATGAACAACCGAGTGTTTCAGATCGTAAGGCATAGTTTTTTAAATAGCATTGTTCTATTTTGTGGGATCTTTTTGTTATGAAATATAAGATACTTGATTTAAATGATTCAGAAGCGCCTATACATGCATACATTCATTTCCAAGGCATTAATTATGATCAGGAAATGACGTTGGTTCAATGTGGCCATCAAAAGACAACACCGGCATATGGTTATGGCCCCATGATCAGGGATCATTACCTGATTCATTTTATACAGACGGGTAAAGGAAAATTAAATTTACACAATCGTATTTTTACGATCACGGAGCAACATTGTTTTCTTATTTATCCACATCAAATTGCTTATTACGAATCAGATGAAGCAGATCCATGGGACTATTACTGGATCGGTTTGAGTGGCTACGATGTTGAACGTGTCTTAGAACAAGCAGGTTTCACGTATAACCGTTTTATTTTACCATTAATCAGTGCAGAGCAACTATTTCAAACATTACAACAAATGGTGACTTCAATTACTGACCCGGAAATTGATTTACTGTTAAATGGGCTTTTAAGAATTGCACTTCACTACCTGGTCAGGAATAAAGAATGGATTCAATCGGATTTTACTGTTGAAGCAATTGACGATCCTAAGCTGGCAAGCTGTCAAACAAATATGGATGATGAATATGTTCGGATTATAACCAGCATTATTCAGACAAGTTATATGCAAAATATTCAAATAGAGGAAATTGCAAACAGAATGGGTTTAAACCGTAGTTATTTGACTTCGATCTTTAAGAAGCATACCGGCAAATCAATACGCTCATATCTGTCTGAATTTCGAATTGAGCAAGCTTGCATTTTGCTTAAGGATAAACGGCGAAGCATAGAATCAATTGCTCATGAGACCGGATTTAATGACCCTCTTTATTTTTCCAGAGCATTTAAAAATATAAAGGGCTATTCACCAAGCGAATATAGAAAAGTTTTTTAGTCATCTATCATTTGTCCATATTTTGCTATAATCGCTCTATTTGAATGCCATCTGCCTTATTATAGACTAGATGTATAATTTGGCAATGCAGTAAACCGTGAGTTTTGTGCTAGTTATCTATTGTTAGCTGCGAACAATGGTTTGATGCATAGCTGCTTTGTATGATAAGGAGGAGATGAACATGAAATTAAAACGTCCATTAGCATGCTTAATTGCCTTTGTTTTAATGTTCCTTTTTGCGGTTGGATGTCAACCACAAGCAACCACAGAACAATCCGAGACGCAAGCAAGTGTGACTTCGTCAGAATCCACATCAACGACCGAACCCATTAAAAATATCAACCGATTTGGCTGGGCTGTGCCCGAAAAAACCATAGAAATTAATTGTTACAATGGTGAGGGTTATTATGCACCAACTGAGGAGCAAAAGCAGGGCAGAGCCAACATGGAAAAGTACCTTTTGGAGGAATTTAATGTCAAAATTAATATGATGACAACTGATGGAGATGGCACCGAATACCTTAATCTCATGTTGTCAACAGGAGAATATCCGGAAGTTATTTATAACATCAGCTATGAAAATGTTTTAAGGCTAAAAGATCTTGAAAAAGCCCAAGATCTGACAAATTATGTTGAAATGTATGGTCAGGATATCATTAAAGATATCGGTGATTTATATCCCTTGTTTCTTGATAGTGAGAATAAACTTTGGTATATCCCGATTGGTGTCGGAGCTTTGATGGAATTGCCGGATTACTCGGCTCATGTCAGATGGGATGAGTATACGGCCATCGGCAAGCCCAAGATTGAAACACCGGATGATTATTACAATGTTATTAACCAAATTCTTGAAGAATTTCCGACGACGCCGGCAGGAGAAAGCAGATATACATTGTCTCTTTATGATCAAGGAGATCCTGCTGGAAGTTTTGGAGGATATTGGGGCCTGAAAAGAGGATGGAAAGAAAGTTCTGATCATTCTCTGACATACTGGGCTTTTACTGACGAAGGGAAGGCAATGACCAAATGGTTTAACCGCTGGTGGACCGATGGAAAGATGGATCCTGATGCGTTTGCCAATAATTTTGATGAGTGGAAAGCAAAATTTTCCAATGAGCGCATTGTTGGTGCAATAGGCGGATGGTGGATTGCATATAACGCAGGACATGAAATCTGGATGTTGACAGATCCCAACTGGACAGAAGACAAGCGTTTTGTCCAGGTTGGATTCAAGGCTCCTGAAGCGGAAGCTGCGACAGTAACCGGAAAAAACAAGTATGGCTGGGCAAACACCGTTATTACAGATAAAGCAGACAATATAGAAGAAATCATGAAGTTCATCAATTTTCAGGCCACGGAACCGCTTGGACTTGCCTTATTCGGCTGGGGTATCCCCAATGGTGTCCCGTCTTATAAAGATCCGAATAAATTGATTAAACTATGGAATATTGACGAGAACGGAAACTGGTCATTTGATCCGGAGGCGAAACAGCAGTTCATAACAGAAACATGGGATTATCCGGCAGAAGGTGTTGTAAATCCAGGAGTGTTTGTCTTTTTTACACATTGTAACCGTTGGGCAGATGGCGTTCATTGTATTTGGGGCAATCAGATGTGGTATGAAGAGAATAAATGGAAGTCCATGATGATCGAAAACATGAAAGGGACCATCTATGATTTCACACCAATGGCATTGCGCGATAAAGATCAAAACGTTGTTCTAACAGAGCAGGCTATAAAAGATACCTGGAAGCAGCATTGGCCATTGGTGGTTCAATCAGCCAATGATGCAGAATTCGATCAGCGGTGGACTGAATTTCAGGAAGCACTCCGCTCTGTCGGTATTGAAGAATACACGAAAATTACTGAAAATAATTACAAAAACAATCTTGCTAAACTTGGCCAGAAATAATACCTGATAGTTGGGCAGGCAAGGCTTTAAAGAGCCTTGCCTGCCCTGATCAAAGATAAACTGATCAGGAGGATTTCATGTTTCGAAAAACATCTGTTTTGCAATCATCCAGCAAATGGCATCAGTTTTTTAGAAGCCTTCGGACACAAAAGCAACTCTGGATGTTATGTATTCCAATTATCATCTGGGTTATTATTTTTAACTATTATCCAATGTATGGCGTCTTAATGGCTTTTGTTGATTTTATGCCCGGCCGGAGTATTTTTGAGTGTCGTTTTGTTGGCTTTAAACATTTTATATGGTTTGTGACAAATCCTGCATTTCCACAGCTCATGCGCAATACCCTGGCCATGAGCGGCCTTGGCTTAACGCTTGGTTTTATTGCGCCAATTCTGTTTAGCCTTCTGCTGAATGAAATCGGACATCTTCGAGTCAAAAAAATGGTGCAGACCATATCATATCTGCCGCATTTCATTTCATGGGTCGCGGCTGGCAGCATAGTCTTTTTACTTTTATCCAGCGACGGCGTGATTAACAGCATTTTAAAACAACTGAATCTCATCGAACAAAGCATACCTTTTCTGACACACGGTCCTTACTACTGGATGATTTATACCTTAGTCAACATGTGGAAAGGAATCGGTTGGTCATCAATTATCTATTTATCCGCTATTGCAGGTATTGATGAAGAATTATATCAGGCAGGTGCCATTGATGGACTTGGAAGATTGGGGATGGCCAAATATATTACATTGCCATCGATACTACCGACGATTGTTTTATTATGGATTATGGGAATCGGCGGGATTTTAAATGCTGGCTTTGAACAGCATTTGATTATTGGCAATCCGATGACGCAAAGCTATTGGGATGTCCTTGATACTTTTTCATACCGATATGGTGTTCAGCAGGGCTATTATTCAATGGGAACAGCCGTTAGCCTGATGAAATCAGTCATCGGATTTATATTGGTCTATCTAACAAATAGATTATCTAAACGTGTCTTTGATGTTGCTTTATTTTAAAATGGAGGAACAGCACATTGAGGAAAGCACCTTATATTAAAAAAACTGTTTCTGGTACAGTATTTGATGTAATAAACGGCATATTCTTTTTTCTGTTTACTGTACTGATGATATATCCATTTATAAATATTCTCGCGATTTCATTTAATGATGGAATAGACGCGGCCCGTGGCGGCATTTACTTATGGCCGCGAATGTTTACAACATCTAATTATGAATATGTATTCTCGAACCGTGATCTGCTGCGAGGCACGGGCGTTTCGGTTTTGCGCGTTGTGGTTGGAACAGTGACTGGCGTAACCTGCAATGCCTTATTAGGGTACATTGTTAGTTGTCGTAATTTCTATGGACGCAAGTTCATGCGTATTCTCTTTGTTATCACGATGTATTTCAGCGGTGGCTTAATCCCAACCTATCTGCTTATGGTCCGGCTTGGATTTGTCAATTCCTTCCATGTCTATTGGGTTCCTTCATTATTTAGTGCTTATTACATGATTCTTGCTTCTTCTTTTATTCAAAATTTACCCGAAAGCTTGTTTGAATCTGCGCGTATTGATGGTGCATCTGAATTGAGAATTTTTGCAAAAATCGTGATGCCTTTAAGTGTTCCAATGCTTGCCTGCCTTGCAATTTATATTGGTGTTGGGCATTGGAATTCATGGTTTGATGTTTCTTTATACAGTAAAGATGGCCAATGGGATAATTTGCAGATTATCCTTTATCGTTTGCTGGTTCAGGCAACGGCAATGCAAAAAATACTTGAGCAACAGCGTTTATCTGAGAAGATGAGGACATTGCAGCCGCAAACGGTCAGGGCAGCCACGACAATCGTTGTGACTGTACCCATTATTTTCATATATCCCTTTTTTCAGCGATATTTTATTTCCGGGATAACAATAGGCGCGGTTAAAGGCTAAACTAACAGTCGAAGGAGGCTACAACACATGCACGGTAGCTGTCAACATGAGCCACCGCTTTGTCATGCTGAGCTCATTATAGACCCGGCTCAGCGCTCTTATGAGTATCAGTACAATAAGAAAATCCGATTCACACTCCAGCTTGACTCAGACCAACCCCTTCAGTATCGAAAAGGATCAGATGGAGATCTTGTTTCCACACCCTTTCATCAGCAGGCTTTTTTTTCGAGTCCAGTTGAGCAATGGGCAACGGTTTGTATTTCATTATCCAGAAACGCACGGGTAATGAAACCTGGCAGGGCGGTTGAAAAGGTTATTTTGGGGCAATCCGGGCAACCGCTGATTTATGGTGTTAATGGGGTTTATGATCAGGATCATGATCTTTTGATTGCATGGTACGAAAGGCCTTTTGAATGGTTATCTGATCGGTTCCAGATAAATGACGATGGGGCGATTGCATATTTTCGCGTCTTGTTGGGTCCGGAGCCATGGATTGTGCACTGGCAGATGCAATATTATCGCCAACATCTCGGGTTTTCACATTATCGCCCGTGGGTGTATCAACCGAATCCAGAGTCTATAGCCGGCTGGTGTTCATGGGAAGCGTATCACAAAAATGTATCGTTGGAAAAAGTATCTGAAGCGGTCAGTATGTTAAAAGATAAATTACAACCCTATGGCCTTTTGTACATACAGATAGATGATGGGTATCAGAAACCGGTGCAGCCTTTCAAAGAAGATGGCACACTAGCTGAATCTTTTATTCATACAAACGAACAATTTCCCGGCGGACATGCTGCTTTGGTCCAAACAATTGCTTCCAGAGGCTTTAAACCAGGCATTTGGTCGAATGTATCTGTCAATAATCCTTTATTTGCAAAAAAATCCCCTTATATTTTTAAAGATGCCGATGGCGATCCTATTATCTGCGACTGGCTGACCTATTGCCTGGACATGACGCCCTCCTGTCAAAAACTACATATTGAGCCGCTCTATTCTGCTTTTCGGGACTATGGCTACAAATATGTCAAAGTTGATTCGCTTCGTCATTTATTATTTGACGGATTAAGACCCATTGCAGCTTCTGGCCAAATAAGCTTGTACGAAGCTGATAGGCGATTTTGTGATCTGATATCAATGATACGGAATACCTTGGGCGACGACTGTTATTTGCTGGTTTGCTGGGGCGTGCTGAGCGAGGCAATCGGGAAAGCTGACGCTTGCCGAATTGCAACCGATGCCAATCCCTCCTGGAAAGCCATTCGAATGCAACTTTTCGAAACAGCGCGCTGGTATTTTGCTCAACGCATTTTATTTACAATCGATCCGGATCACATCTGCGTAAGAACAAATCTAGAATGGGCTCAAAGTGTTCTTTCTTTGACGTCTCTCTCTGGCTGTCTGATGATGCTGTCAGATGATCCGAATTTATATGATGAAAAACGAATCGATCTCATCAAGAAAACACTGCCTCCATTAATGTCAACAACCGCTGAAACAGGTCCTCTGGATTTTGCCATGCCTGCGTGGGCATCTGATCTGATGGATAAAAAAGAACTTTTTAGTGAGACATTGTTTGGATCGCTGTGGTGTTGGCATTTACGCTCAAATTCCCAGGCATGGGTGGTTGCTTTGCGCGTGGGTATCGAGCCACAGCTTCCTTTACGCTGCACCTTAGAAGCTTTAGGACTTGATCCGGCCAAAACTTATTTTGCTTTTGATTTTTGGCAGGGAAAGTATCTGGGCCTTATAACGGAGGCACTGAATTTCCATGCACTGGATTTAGGGGCTTGCCAGGTTGTTGCTATAAGGCAACTAGATCACCGCCCTCAGTTTGTTGCCTCAGATCGACATGTCAGTATGGACATGGTTGGGGTGAAGGATGAGATCTGGCAAGAATCAACGCAGATTTTGCAATTGTTATTGGTGGGTGTTCCAGGAGATAAAAATACATATTGGATTCGGATACCTGAGGGATGGGAGATGAGCAGAATTGATTCAAAAACAGCTATTATTGAAGAGGCTGTTGTGTATGATGCTCCAAATCAGGATGAAAAAGATCACATCCTTAAAGTTTCTATTTGTTTTTTAGACCGTGAAGACAGGCTTGATTTTCATTTTTTGTGATCAGAAGATGGCTCATCTGCTCAAACTGGGGAGTCTGTCTTTGAGATTGAGCAAAATATACTTTGCGGCGGACTCTTTTAACAGGCAATCTGAAAGAATATTGAAGTATTCTATCTTTTGGCAGCTATTTCTTTTTGGTTAAATATTTTCTATATTTGGTCACTGCATGAATTGGTTTCGCCGGTTCCCAATAATCCTCTCTCTGCTGATTGGGAATATGTAAAGCTATATACCTGCATTAAAAAACACAGCATAAACTATACGTGAAGAATTAATCTTAATATTAAATGGATTCATAAGAAGAAGCAGAGGTGATGACTTGTGTTTTGTTTAGAAAATAATAATCTTAAGGCTGTTTTTGATCGTTTACCTTTTCCTGACTATATTGTTTATAAAAAGAAAAACATAACGATTCATGGTGTCGATTCAAACGGTATTTTATTAGTCGATGGCGTCGCTTGGCCCCTTTGCAAAGTGCAATGTGAGTGGGAAGGTGAAAAAGGAAAGTTGATTTTCACTGATGGTCGAGAACTTTCAATCAGTTGTTGCCTGCTCGACCAAGCGGTATGTCTGACCATCGAATCTGTTGGGACAAAACCAATTAAACAAATTGATGGGACCAATATGCCCCTTTTGTCTGTTGGGCCAGGATTTGCTTGCTTTCGTGATCGATTTGAGTATAGAAACTGGTATGAAGATATCGGCCCGGGCCTTGCTCGGGTGAGGTATGAGAATGGGCCTGTTTTAGATTATTTCCCTGATTCTGCTCCTGTACAGCATGTCCATGGCTGCTTTTACAAACAAGATTATTGCTGTTATATTTTTAGCAATGAGCGTTATTTACCACTGATGAGTCAAATTCAGCCACATACAAAGTACCCCTTTCGCGGGGGAGGGCTTAAACTTGGATTTGCTAATGCAACCGTGACAGGGAAGCGAACTTCTGCTCTGGTTTTGAAGATTTGCTTTTGTGAAGATTTAAACCATGATGGTTTGGCAGATGAATGCGATTATCAGCTGTCTTTGAAACAGATGTTACCGGATCCTAATCCCTTATACAAAGATACCATTTGGTACAAAATATTTCTCGGTGCACAAGGTTACGTGGAAACCACATATAATCAAGCTTTGTCAATTATAAAAAAGGTTCATAACCTGACGGGTGGGGCACAGCAGATCGTCTATTTAGTGGGGTATCAAGGAGAAGGTCATGACAGTGAATATCCAGGGCTTGATTCTTTAAATCCAAGGCTTGGCTCAGCGGACTCGTTACTTGAATTAATAAAAAAAGGGCGTGAGGAATATCATGCAATCGTCAGTTTGCACATCAATCTTGATGATGCCTACCAAGAACATGACGGATGGGACCCTGACATCATCAGCCGAAATCCAGATGGATCCCTTTTTAAATGGGAAATATTCAATCATAAGCAAGCCTATCACATCAATCACACAGTGGATGTGGAGTCAGGCAAGGTCTTTGAAAGACTGGATCGACTCTTACAGAAAGTTCCAATAAAAGATACAATTCATATCGACGCTTTTCGTAATACAAATTTCAGCTGGCTGCCTGACAGATTTATCGGTCCGCAAGATGAACTTTATATGGGTATGATGCCTATATTGGATCATTTACGGGACCGGAATATTGATCCAACTACAGAAAGCTATAATGGAATGACAATTGAAATGATTGGCCTTTTTTCTGCCGTTTTGCATAACAGCAGTCTATTACCCATTTTGTGCCATAATAAGTTATATGGGGGTGGACAGGGTGGCAACCCTGTTGCTTTGGTTTGCGGATCCAGCATTAACAGTGACTATACGAACGCGGAACTTCAGCCTGACAACACACGTATTGCAGATGAAATAGCGGAAAGATATCTTTTATATCGCTATTTTAATCAAAGAGAGATGATTGAATTTCGGACTTATAAGGATCGTACAGAGGCTTATGCAAGGTTTGATGATGGGACAATCGCGACAAGTGATTTAAGTCAGGATCAGCTGAATGTTACAACTGGATCTGTTCTGATCGCCGACAAGGATACACGCTTTATTCCTCTTGGCCATCATATCTATGCTTGGCATAGAACAGGTGGCTGGATTGAGAGAGACTTACCTCTATCTTTCATAGGACAAGCTTTGAAGGGTTATTTAATCAACCATCAGGGGTGCGAGATAAAAGGCGAGTGGATATCTCAACTGTCTCAAAACAAGATCAAGCTTAATTTGCCGCCTCATGCAATCCTCGATCTAACCTTTGACAATGAAAAAACAGCAACATCTAAAATAGCCGCTCATAATGATCAATGAATTAGATTGGTCGCTGTTTCAATAGAATGCCTTGCACATCCTGCCGGAGGTGTGTATGATTTAATCATCTGGACCATGTCTGATCCATTGATTGAAGATGAAGAGGCAGCCATGAAAACAGAAGATCAACCAGCCGGTCAAAAGACCGACGTGACTGAAAAACACACGATTTACGACTTGATCATCCGCGGAGGCCGGGTTTTTGATCCGGCGCAGTCGATTGAAGGCATCGACATGGATGTTGCGGTTCAAGACGGGCGCATTGCCCGTGTGGCTCCTCTGATCCCTGAAAAAGCAAAGAAAGTGATTGATGCAACGGGATGCCTTGTGATGCCGGGGCTGATTGATTTACATACCCATGTCTATCAATATGTGACCAGTTTATCTGTTGAGCCGGATTCTCATGCCCTGCCCTATGGCGTAACCACCGTGGTAGACTGCGGATCGGCCGGGGCGGCGACGTTTGCCGGACTGAAGCGATACATCGTGCATTCGTCCCGATGCCGGATTCTGGCTGCTGTGAACATATCTGTCATTGGCCTCACGGAGCCGCCGGAATGCGGCTATCTGCCTTTTGTGGACAGCAACAGAACAGCGGCTTGTATAAGGGAAAACGAAGACATAGCGGTCGCTGTGAAAATCAGGGCCAGCCGCAATGCCCTGGGCCCTTATGGAACCATCCAGCCTTTATGGATGGCGAAAGAAGCGGCGGAGGTTGCCGGTGTTCCGTTGATTGTGCATTTCGGAGAGCCTCCGCCGGCTTATGATGAAATCCTCGGCGCTTTGGGGCCGGGAGACATGGTGACGCATTGTTTTCGCTTGGGGCCCATGCATTGTCCTCTTGACCCAAATGGGCATATCAAATCGATAGTCTGGCGTGCGAGAGAGCGGGGCGTTTTGTTTGATATTGGTCATGGTCAGGCGAGTTTTTCCTTTAAAACAGCCCAATTGATGATCAGACAAGGATTTTTCCCGGATATTATATCTACAGACATGCATGCTGGCAGCGTTGTGCCGCCCGCTTCTGTCAACATGCCGGATGTGATGTCCAAAATGCTTTATCTTGGCATGCCGCTTCCGGAGGTGATTACTGCCTCGACCTGGCGCCCGGCTTGCAGCATCGGCTGGTCAGATCAGATTGGCTCGCTGCGTGAAGGACAGACAGCGGATATTGCCATTTTGAAACAGCAATCAGGCAGTTTCCAGCTGTTCGATTCTCATGCTGCTTCAGTTACAACCAGTCAAAAACTGTCCGCCGTGTGGACCATCAAAGGCGGTACGGCCTTTAGGTGTCCATAACAAAACATGACATCAATTTGATTTGAAAGGAGATGCATATGGACGTAGAAAAAGCCATTATGACGCGCCGGACCATTCGAAAGTATAAACAACAGCCCATCAGCCGGGACATCCTGGTGCGATTGATCGAAGGTGCGCGCCTGGCGCCCTCAGCATCAAATCTGCAGCCTCTGGTCTATCTCGTGATTGACGACCCGGATCAATTGGAGTCAGTCTTCGGGCTGCTTGGCTGGGCTGGTTATCTTGCGCCCTCTGGCACACCAAGGGAGGGTGAAAAACCGGTTGCCTACATCATTGTGCTGGCCAACACCCACATTCGCATGAGCGGCTTTGAGCATGACGCGGGTGCAGCAATCGAAAACATCCTGCTCATGGCGTGGAGCATGGGCATCGGCAGCTGCTGGATCGGGTCTGTGGATAAAAAGGCCCTGGCCGATCTGTACCAGATCCCGGACCATTATGTAATCGACAGTGTAGTTGCATTGGGGTACGCGGCAGAAACATCCATTGCTGAAGATGCTGAAGACTCCATCCGTTACTACAAGGATGAAAATCAGGTGCTGCATGTTCCAAAAAGAAAACTAAAAGACATCTGCTTCTTTAACGAAATCTGATTTGTTTTGAATCAGCTGCCTCGTTCTGTAGGTTTTCTGAAATTGGTTTTGTTCCAGTAAGCATGGGCGCAATCGGCGCAAATTGCTTTGGCTAATTCCCAGTTTGTGATTTCCGGTATGATGGCCTGACTGATTCGACCTTCAGCAGCGTACGTGATGTCCTGGCACAGTTCATGGGTGATGTCCTTTTTTTGTAAGGGGCAATAAAAGCGGGATTCTGACATGTGGGTCACCTCCTATATTTTCCTGCTTACCTTTTTGATGACGGCTTTTTTTGATCAGCCCATGCTTCCTGAAAAGACATTTCTCTCAGCTGACCTTTTGCCTCTCGCCCTTTTGCTTCTTCCAGTATTTTTTCAGTTGACGATGTACCAATCCTTGTTGCGCCGCAGGCGAGAGCGGCCAATACATCGTCCAGAGTACGCAAACCGCCGGATGCTTTTATCCCCATTCCAGGCGATATATGATTGCGCATGAGGATGATATCGCTGAGCGTCGCACCCCTGGGGCCAAAGCCTGTGGATGTTTTGACATAGTCAACGCCGGCCTTGGTACAGAGTTCACAAGCGATGATTTTTTGATCGTCAGACAAATAACATGTCTCAAAAATGACTTTGAGCAGAACGCGTTGCGCGTGCGCGACCTCGCAGACAGCCCTGATGTCGTTTTCGACATACGTTCTGTCGTCAGACAAAAGGCGCCCAATATTCAAAACCATATCCAGCTCACGGGCGCCGTCCTTGATCGCCTGTTTTGCTTCCGTTACTTTTCCGGCTGTTGAGGTCGTGCCGTGCGGGAAGCCGATGACCGTGCCTGTTTTTGTTCTGGTGCATTGAAGCACATTTGCAGCAATGGGGACATCAGATGAGCGGACACAAACAACAGCGACCTGATATTGCGCGCCCATCCGACAGGCAGAAAGAATGTCATCGAGGGTGGCTGTCGGAGAAAGTACCGCATGATCGATGAAAGCAGCTAATTCAGTGAAGGTCAGAGACATCAGAATCCATCCTTTCCCGTTAAGTTCCGGCATGCTCACTTGGCATCGCAAGCTGCGGCCAAAAAGATGTTCTGTTCATTTGGTCCGGCAAAGATAAAAAATCAGCGATGGTAGCCGCCACATCACAAAAGCAATCGCGTGTTCCAAGATTGACGCCGCGCGCCAGAGAAGGCCCGTAGACCAGTAAGGGAACATATTCCCGCGTATGGTCCGTGCCGGGAAAAACGGGATCACAGCCATGATCCGCTGTGATCAGCAACAACTCATCAGGCGAAAGCAAAGCCATGATGCTTGGGAGATAATGATCAAATTCCATTAAGGCAGCGGCAAATCCCAAAGGATCATTCCGATGC
>JAGPFK010000297.1 GCA_018056585.1 Clostridia bacterium
CATTGCGCGCATCGCCGGTGTGGATCAGGACGGTTTTCGCTTGATCAACAACTGCGGACCGGCCGGCGGCCAGACCATCCAGCACGTCCATTTTCATCTCATCGGTGGGAAAACACTGGGTGAAAGACTATTGTAACAGAAAAGAAATATGAAAAGTTAGTTCAAACCCTTTACAAAGAAGCAAAGAATGATTAGAATATCCATATGTTCAAATATTAAACACCTAGTCTTGTTGAAAGGGAGGTGGGGTTTTGCTTGTGTCAGATGACGTGGTTTTGATCCATATTTACAACAATGAAGACATCAGCCAGCGCCAATTGATGGAAAAAACAGATCTGTCATTGGGCAACATCAATCTAATCTTACACCGCCTGGTCAGCAAAGGTCTTTTGAAAATAGAAAAGATCAATGCCCGTCAGCTTCGATATATTCTGACACCCCAGGGCATGACCCGCTGTACCCGAAAAACCCTATCCTTTATTAAGCAGGCTTATAGCCAGATCAGTTACTTGCAGCAGTGTTTCACAGACATTGCAGAACAATGCGAGAAAGAAAAAAGATCCGTTTGCCTATTTGGTGATAAAGACGAGATTTATCAAATCCTGATCCATGTTGTTTATGAACAACACATGGATCAGGTTTTTTATGCAAAAAACCTGACCGACACAAAAGAAGATGCGCTGATTCTCATCTGGCAGGAAGAATATGAACAAGCAGCCTTGACAGAAAAGAGGCAGATCATTAACATCATCCGGGAGCTCGATCCGGCCGCTCTCATCTGACGCCTAACAGCAACAACCGGACGTTTCGTACGACGGTTGCGATGTCAGTCCATAACAAAGGCATGACCCCTGTTAAAAAAACAGGGAGGCCATACTATGCCTAAAAACAGAGAGATTAGGTATAAAAATGCGCCATCTTATAGATGTAATGCCTGAAATATAGCAAAGAGCTACCAAAAAATTGAGAAAACAATTCAGCTTTTCTTTTAAGCTTGTAAATTGAGAAAACAGGAGACATTAAATACCAGACAGCCTTTAGATTGAAATCTCATAATTTTTGATTATTTTTTACAATGATCAAAAACAAGAATTTTAGCTGAAGAGCCCATTGCGCTGTATCGGCTTTTCTTTATCGAGATAAAGAAAGCATGGCATTAGAGGCCAGTCAATGACACAAAAATGTCAAAAATCAGCCTGAAAACAGAGACGTTACTCCATAGAAGAGACCGAAAGTTGACAAAAACAACGATTTGGGGTCAGCAAACAAGCCATCATAATTAGACGGCCGGTCTGTTCATTGGATTTGCGACTTCTTGGGTTTAGCCGCTTCGCACAAGACTCCGCATCAGATGTTCCTGATTCTGTCTGGCACGGCCAAGGGCTATCGCCAACATTGTGATCAAGCTCAGGCCGCAGCAAAGGATCATTTTCTTCTCTCCTCGGATCGTATACACCTCAAACCCAAAACTGACGTCCAGACGGCTGTTCACCCGTTCCATATGGCTCCGGCGAGCCTATTCGCTGATCCATTTGTAGCTGCTGCATTCGACAGTGGTGATGCCTCTATGGTTGGGACAGCACCCGAAGCTTTGGCACTTGATCCCGTAGGATTTGACCGTGCATTTCTTCCGAAGGCAATGGCGGCTGGTTTCATATCCATCACAACTCATCGTACGCTTTTCTCCGTTTTTTGGTATCATAACAGAACACTTCCCCCGTTCGTTGTCATAGATGTTTTGATACCCAGGCAACGGCCGTTCCTTTTCGTCTTTCCACATCTGGCGGATATTAATGACCGGCTTCATCCCATAAGCTGTTCCCAGGGGTACCCTCTTCACGCACCCCCTGGTATGGCTTCACACCCAGTTCTGTGTCTGTTTCTCTCCTGCCATCCGGCTTGCTGTTCTTGTTTTGCCGCTTGGCGAAGGATGGGATAGATTGGCTGCCCATGGAAAGATACCACCCAAACTCTGGTCATATTTCCGTCAGCTGTCTCACCAGCTCCTTTATGATTTGATCCAACTACGTCTTGTGTCTGAGTAGCCATTTCAAAAACCTGCTGTCGTTATGGGCACTTGGTACCTTATCAATAGGATCAAAACCGCACACATAACGCAGCTATCCATTTCTCCAAAGTTCCCTAATTCAACGAAGCAATGGTTGGATGCAAAAAGACAATGTCAGTCAGAAAGCTGTTCCATATCCAACGCACAGGATCATCATCCCGTCCGTTCCCTCGTTCTTTTGAATACGAACCAGTTCTTCATCCGGCAGATTGTCAAAGGCTAGGGCGTGTTTGCAAAACTTAATAAGTTGGTAAAGTGGCTGAAACCATAAGAATCATTTGGTTTGGTACACTTTAAAACATGAGTAAGCGATATGAATTGACCAGCAATGGGAAAGAATCAAAGACTAGGGTGCCAACGGAGCGATCGAGCGGAAGAGGACGTAAAGCTCAAGGATAACCGAATGATTCATGCGATCATATGGGTCCAACAGGAGTACCCTGGCGTGATTTACCGGAACGGTATGGATCCTGGAACAGTGTGCCTATAGCCGTTTTTACAGATGGTGCAAGTGCGGCATCTGGAAGATGATCTTCCTTGAGCTGTTTAAAGATCAGGATCATGAAGAGTACATGATCGATGGATCGCAAGCCCTTGTTCACCAGCATGGCGCCGGTGGAAAGGGGGCCCCAAAAACAAGGAATCGGCCGTTCCCGAGGAGGAAAGACCACCAAAATCCATGCTATAGTCGATGCATGAGGCAATCCTATCCTGATTGACCTCTCGGGCGGTCAGGTCAGTGACCATACACCAGCCATAGATCTGATGAACTTGTTTGATCGAAAGGACTGCTATGTGCTTGCAGATAAAGGATATGACAG
>JAGPFK010000298.1 GCA_018056585.1 Clostridia bacterium
GGATTTGCTTTTTAACCGAGGCGGTGAGACCATGGTTCTGGACAGCCTGATCAAAATCGGACAGGATATCGCAGCCGGAAAGATTATTGAAGTGCCCAAAATCATGCTGCCGCTGGGCCAGCGTTCAGAACCGGCAGGGCCTTTTGTTTTCTATCGTCTTGATTTTTCTGCGACATTGGCGATTCTGCCCCTGGCATTTGTTACCATTGCGGAACACATCGGCGATCACACCGTCCTGGGACAGATTTGCAAAAAAGATTTTCTTCAGGATCCAGGACTGGATCGGACTCTTTTAGGGGATGGGCTGGCAACCTTTTTCGCAGGCATGGTTGGCGGTCCGGCCAACACCACCTATGGAGAAAACACCGGTGTGGTCGGACTCACTCGCGTCGGATCTGTCTATGTGACCGGAGGCGCCGCCGTTCTGGCCATCTTGCTGGCTTTCATTAAACCGATCAAGGACTTGATTTCCGCGATTCCCGTTCCCGTTATGGGCGGTATCAGTATCATCCTTTTCGGTTTTATTGCCGCCAACGGGCTGCGTGTGATTTCAGAAGCGCGCCTTGATTTTGATGACACGCGAAATGTCATTATTCCCGCTGTCATGCTTGTTCTCGGCCTGGGCGGCGCCGCCTTTCAGATTACGAGATTAACCAGTATTTCCGGCATGGCTCTCTCTGCCCTCGCAGGAATCCTTCTGAACCTGATCCTGCCGGAAAAGCGGGCAACCGGTCAATAAGGCTGATGGAAGAGCAGATACCGTATTTTCTCTGAGGCAGTCGGATCAGTCGGTCGTTATCGCTCTTCAGCCTCTTGAGTCCGGATACAAATTTGGAACTTCGAGCGCGCGGCTTTGGGACATCGCTTCGATTTCATCCGCGGTCACTTCCCGTCCCAGCTGTTCGGCCAGATAGATGCCTTCCTGCAGCAATTGTGTTTCAAGGGCGATCCGCGCTGTCGGCAGCAACTCGCATTGACCCATCAGGGCAGCGATCCAATGAACCTGGCTGCTGTCATACACAGCCTGCTCGGAAAAGACCGTATGGTTTCGGAATTCCATGCCTTTCAGATCAATTTCTGCGTCCATTTCCAGGTCATCCAATGTAAAGTAAAAGCGGAAAGGATTCAGCTGAATGCCGCCTTTATCGCCCATCAGCATCGAGCCGGGAAATTCACCCATATGAACTGCCCATGATTCCAGAACATCCATCGTTAAGTTGTTTTCATAAGTGGCAAAACCGCAGCCCAGTTCCTCGACATCAAACTGAGAGATTTGCCGCCTTGTTTCGTTCATGCTCAATTCGGCGTAAGTTGCGCCCACAACCCTTTGTAATGTGGGCAGATCTGACAGATAAAGCAGCTGGGCAATATGGTAAACCCCCATATCAAAAAGCGCGCCGCCGCCAGCCACTTCTTTACTGACAAACTCTTTCGTGCCGTACCCGTCAACATAAGGCCTGTTTCGCCGCCGCCAGCCATAGGACCGCAGGTGATAAAGGCGGCCCAGCCGTCCCTGCTGAATCAAGCGCCGGGCGGCCTTCGTCTCCGGCTCATAGAGCGTTCCGATCTGAATATGTAAACGTCTGCCCGTATCAAGCATGGCCTGATACATCGCTTTGGCATCGGCGTACGACCCAGCCATTGGTTTTTCACAATAGACATCCTTGCCGGCTTTCAGGGCCGCAATCGTAACGGGCGCGTGCAGATTGTTATGCAGGCAAACGTCAACGGCCATCACGTCATCGCGGGCCAGAAGTTCAAAAATGTTTGTGTATCGATCCTTGATATTGAAACGATCCCCTGTCTGATGCAGAGCCTTTTCATCAATATCGCAAAGCGCTACCACTTCAGCATTTTGAATTTTTTGATAATTCTGAAGATGCTGATTACCGATCATTCCGTTTCCAATCACACCGATGCGGATTTTTTCCATTCTCATTCCTCCCCCATTGCGACCACTTCTAAATCCGGCGGCGGCCCCACACGCATGATTTCAGCAATATAGCTTTGAGAGGAAGGTTTTTCGATGCCTTCATCCTTCAATTCAGCCATGATAGAGCGCAAAACACCTAACTGCCACTCGGTTCTTTCCAATTCATGACAGCCGCTGTGATGTTCCACACTGTATGCGCCCTGATAGCCTGTTTCTGCTATGCGGCGAATCAATGGCTTGGTCCAGCCAATCGCATCGGCTGCAAAATGGGTGTGCATCAGAATCGGCAGGCATGTATCCAATAAAGCGTCTGCCTCGCCATCCGGCCAATTTCGGATGTGCAGCAGGTGGCCATAGGCCGGATGGTCCACAGCATCACGGACTTGACGCAAATAAACGGGATTGCGATCCCAGCCCCAGTGATTTTCAGGCCCGATACGCATACCCCGATCAAAGCAAATCCGGCAATATTCTTTGTAAAGGCGGACAATCCCCTCGAAAGCTTCATCCGGCATTGGCTGATCGCTGCCGCCAAAGTCAATGCGGACAGTCCGAGCCCCCAGGATTTCTGCCGCGTCGAGGTAACGCAGCATGACCTTACGGTGCTCCTCGCGGACAGCCGGATCATCATGCCAAAGGTAAGGGCCGTCAACGCATAGATTCGAAAGCTCAAGATCCCGGTCATCCATAAAACGCCTGATCTGCTTTAAGTTGTCGGTCTCCAGCGCTTCAACGGGCAGTAAACCGGTCCAGATATCAGCTTGCCGGACACCATACCGGGAAGCCAGCAGCTCCAGATAGCCCAATAGATTGAGTCGACCGGAGCCGATCAATCCATGAAATGAATAAGATGCTAAAGCAATTTTGAAATTCACCATCATCACCTCGCTGTTTTTAAAAGGGTATTAGGGCCAAAGAACCTGTTTTGATTTTTG
>JAGPFK010000299.1 GCA_018056585.1 Clostridia bacterium
AAAAAATGGATTGCCTGTGCCGCAGGCAAAAATGACGACCCGTCCTTTTTCAAGGTGCCGGATGGCCCGTTTTCTGATGTAGGGCTCCGCAATTTGCCGCATTTCGATGGCGCTTTGGACCCGGGTCACAACACCGGCCTGCTCAAGTGCATCTGATAAAGCCAGGGCATTCATGGCCGTTGCCAGCATGCCCATATGGTCAGCCGTCACGCGATCCATACCGGTACTGTTCCGGCCGCGCCAGAAATTGCCGCTGCCCACCACGATGGCCACTTCAACCCCCATATCGGTCACCTGCCTGATGGTCTCGCCCAGGCATTTTAATGTCGCGTTATCCAGCCCGATCCCTTTGGGGCCGGCCAGGGCTTCACCGCTGAGCTTAAGCAAGATGCGCTTGTATTTTGCTTCTTTCATGACACACCTCCGTTTGAGGAATTAAAAAAAGGGGATGGACTGATCCCCTTTTGATTCTTATTTGATTTGCTTCATAACCTCTTCGGCAAAATCTTCCTTTTGCTTTTCCAGCCCTTCTCCGAGCTCATAGCGGACGAAACGACGCACCGTGATGTTTTCTCCAAGCCGGCCTATCATTTCTTTAACCAGTGTCTCAATGGTCTTACTCTCGTCTTTAATAAAAGGCTGTTCCATCAAGCAATTTTCCTGATAGAACCTGGCCAGGCGCCCCTCAACAATTTTATCTATAATTTTATCAGGTTTGCCTTCATTTTGCGCTTGGCTGCGGGCAATGGCGCGTTCCTGCTCCAAAACGTCTTCCGGTACATCACTGCGGGAAACCCACCGTGGTTTCATCGCCGCAACCTGCATGGCAAGGTCCCGGGCCAGGCGTCGGAACTCCTCATTTTGGGCTGCGAAGTCCGTTTCGACATTCACTTCAATCAGCACGCCCACGCGACCGCCGCCATGAATGTAAGCGTCTATGACGCCCTCAGTGGTGGGCCTTGTCATTTTTTTGTCTGCCGAAGCGATGCCCTTTTCACGCAACCAGATGATTGCTTTTTCTATGTCGCCATTTGTTTCCATGAGGGCTCTCTTGCAATCCATCATGCCAGATCCTGTTTTTTCACGCAGTTCTTTAATCAAATCAATCGATATGGACATTCTATCCCTCCATTCAAGCCTCTTCTATAACCATCTCAACTGCTTCTTCATTTGTTGTTTCGGGCTGTTTTTCAGAAAGCTCGATCTGTTCACCCTGGCGGCCTTCAATCACCGCATCGGCCATTTTCCCGGCAATAAGCTTGATCGCGCGAATCGCATCGTCGTTTCCAGGAATAATATAATCAATAAGATCCGGATCACAATTCGTATCGACGATCGCGACGATCGGAATATTCAGGCGCCGGGCTTCATTCACCGCGATTTGCTCCTTATGCGGATCAACGATGAAAACACAATCGGGCAAACGGGTCATCCCTTGTATGCCACCCAGGTTTTTTTCAAGTTTTTCCATTTCAAGACGCAGCTTGGCCGCTTCTTTTTTGGGTAACAAATCGAACATGCCGTTTTTTTCCATTTCCTGCAATTCAGCCAGGCGATCCACCCGTTTTCTGATGGTTACAAAATTGGTTAGTGTGCCTCCCAGCCATCGGTTGTTAACATAAAACATACCGCACCGCTCAGCTTCTTCCCGGATGGCATCCTGAGCCTGCTTTTTTGTTCCAACGAACAACACAATTCCGCCATTCATAGCGACTTCCCGAACAAACAAATAAGCTTCTTCAATTTTGCGGACCGTTTTTTGCAGATCAATGATGTAAATGCCATTTCGTTCGGTGTAGATGTACTCCGCCATTTTGGGATTCCAACGGCGTGTCTGGTGTCCAAAATGAACACCGCATTCCAGTAGCTGCTTCATACTCACAACAGCCATAATCATTCCTCCTGTTTTTTCCTCCATGGGCGCGCAGCCGGCTCCGTTCTGGTTCTGGCAACAGGATCTGCTGTCCCATGTGTGTTATTTTGCTCTGGCAATTGTATCACGATCTGCGTTTCCTTTCAAGAATCATTAGCTCATTGCGTCGTCAATGACACAAAAAACGTAAAGAATCAGCCCGAAGAGCAAACAAACCATCATGACATGGGGCCGGTCTGGTTGATGATTTGCAACTTTTTGATTTCGCTGCTCCGGTGAGCCTATTCGCTGACCCATTTGCAGCCGCTGCGATCGACAGCGGTGATGTCTTCCTGATTAGAACCGTGTCCGAAGCTTTGGCGCTGGTTTGATACCCATCACAACTCACGCTTTTCCATCTCTGGCGGATCTTTATGACCGGCTTCATTCCATAGGCTGGATCCATCCGTTTTCGGCTGCAGAGGCTTTGGTTACACGGCAGGAAACAGGGCGGTTCACAGGTGGCACCCACGATCAGATGCAGCTTGAAGCCGAAGCATGGGACCGGTTTTTTCTCTTCACACCCCGTTCCGCTTCTGTTTCTCTCCTGCCATCCGGTTTGCCGTTCTTGTTTTGCCATGCGAAAACAGGGCTTTTCAGACAACGCAATGAGCTCCTGAACAGATCGTGATCATTTCGTGCTTTTATGTTGATAAAAATACACGGCTTGTCAAAAAAAACCTGCAAACCATTTTTCACATTTTCAATTCATTTTATTTGGTTTTCCGATATAATAGAAAGCAAACAATGATCAACTTCAGTTGTTAAGACAAACAAGGGGGCGTATGGCAAATGATATCAAGCCAGGTGATTAAACTTGCAAATGCCAATCAATGGCGGGTCAACCAAAATGAGGATATGGTATTTGGAGAATATAATGGTTATCTTTTTACCCTTTTTGAAGGAAAACGGTTGAAAGCGTTTATTACACCGATCGCTGGCATC
>JAGPFK010000300.1 GCA_018056585.1 Clostridia bacterium
CTGCTATTTATAGCGGCGAAGGCCGTGACATTCTTTTCCATACAAAACGCGAAAGCGAACGAGCGCATCAATACGAGGGGAAGCAGCCAGATACGTTGGTCAAATTTTTGTCTGATGAGGGCGAATGGTTGAAGCTTTATGACCGGGATTTTATTGTCCAAAGGATTGTAAGACAGCATCCGGTGCTTGCTGAATTGCATGCCTCCTCAATTAATACCATCCGTGTTATCTCATTTCTGTTTGGAAATTCTGTTCATATTCTTTCCTGCATCCTGCGAATGGGACGTGACGGCTCACGCCTGGACAACATTAATGCCGGCGGACTCTGCTGCGCCATCCTCCCTGACGGCCATCTGAAATTACCGGCTCTTGATGCGTCAGGCCAACAAACTTGCATGCACCCCAATGGAAGAAAACTAGATGATATTCAGGTTCCTTCATTTGACAAAGTTATTGAGACTGTAAAAAAAGCACATGTCAACATCCCGCAATTTCGGATCATTGGCTGGGATTTTGCTGTTGATGAATTTGGTGAACCTGTTTTGATCGAATACAATGGAGCACCGGAGATGAACCAGAAAACTTGTGGCCCTGCGTTTGGCCCTTTGACAGAAGCTGTCTTAGCAGAAGTTTTTCTAAATCAGCCTCAAATGGATGTTATACCTGATGATCTATTTTTTCATCCGATCAAGCCTGTCCACGAACCGGAAAAAATGCTTTCTGATTTTGTCAACACATAATAAATGATCTGGCTGCATGCGGCAAGGATGAATGCATCATGGCGTTCATCCTTTTTATGTCCTTTTTGCGTGATGCCAAATTATGTTTGTTAATTTCCCAAGAATTTGCTAAAATCCTCGTTAGTATCTGCGAAACGATAAAACCATTCCGGAGGATACAAATTGTGATCGATTGGATATTTCGCTTTATAAAAGGCATGTTTATCGGGACAGGCGCGATCCTGCCGGGCGTCAGCGGCGGCGCATTGGCAGCAGTTTTTGGGCTTTATGAAAGAATCATCGGATTCTTAGCTGACCTTCGGCATCATTTTCTGAAAAATGTCATTTTCTTTATACCTGTGGCATTGGGTGCCCTGTTCGGTATATTTGTTCTGTCCCATCCTCTCGATTATTTTTTAAAAACGGCTGAGATTGAGGTTCTCTGGTGCTTTATCGGCTGTATTATCGGGACGCTGCCCTCTCTTTACAGAGAAGCGGGCGAAAAGGGTCGTCAACCCCGTCATCTTGTCTTAACTGCCGTAACAGCTGTGGTTGGATTTATCGGTTTATGGGCAGCCAGGCTATTTTTAGACATCTCTTTGCCACAAAATTTTGGCACATGGGTTTTTGCAGGGCTCATCTTCGCCTTGGGCATGATTGTACCTGGTCTGAGCCCATCTAATTTTCTTCTTTACTTTCACCTGTATGAACCCATGACGGCCGGTATCAAGAATCTGGACTTATCTGTTATTTTCCCACTTGGACTGGGAGCGGTCCTTTGTGTGCTCCTTTTTTCAAAAATCATGGCTATGATCATCAGAAAAGCTTATACGGGCACATTTCATTTTATTTTAGGCGTCGTTATCGCTTCAACAGCTGTTATTGTTCCAACAGATTATAGAACGGCTGGCCCGGCCGTTTTCTGGATCAGTGCTGCTGTTTTTCTTGCCGGATTGGCTGTGGGCTTATTCATGGGCTGGCTAGAGAAAAAATATAAGGTTGAGGAGGATCTGTTTTGATTCCGCTTTACGAAAGTTCATATTATTGATAGAATCAGACCAGATGGGCTCAGCAGCGACAGACTGGTGGGAGATTGGACTGAATTCATTTTAAGGATTTTGTGGTTACGGCCTTTTCTTCCAATCTTATCGGCCGTTTAACTTCAAAATCCTTTCCTGTTTCAGATTCTTCTGATAAAGTGTTTATCGAATGACGCGTTTTTACAGCGATTAAAGAAATTCCCACACAGTTCCGCCCATCCATTTTGCCATCTCACTTCATATATCAGGGGGCTCATATCGACATGAGAACAGGTGAAAACAGTAAAAGATACCTTCATTTGGGTTTTGATGTTGGCTCGACCACGGTCAAACTTGTCGTCTTAGATGAAAATGATAAAATTTGCTACAGCAACTATAGACGGCATTATTCGGACATTGAAAGCAGCGTTGCCGCCATCCTGGCAGAAACATATGATGAACTGGGAGAATTTGAAGCCACCATGGCCGTCACAGGCTCCGGAGGACTGATGGTGCATCATTGGCTTGATATTCCCTTTGTGCAAGAGGTTATTGCTTGTTCCACAGCCGTCGAATCCTTCATACCAGAAACAGATGTTGCGGTTGAACTCGGTGGCGAAGATGCGAAGATTACCTATTTTTCAGGCAACATGGAGCAGCGGATGAACGGTACCTGCGCAGGCGGTACGGGTGCATTCATAGATCAGATGGCTTCTTTAATTGAAACGGACGCCAAAGGGTTAAATGATCTGGCGAAAAATCATCGGAATATTTACCCCATTGCCTCACGTTGCGGTGTCTTTGCCAAGACTGATGTGCAGGCCTTCTTCAATCAGGGTGCTTCCAAGGAAGATATCGCTGCATCAGTCTTTCAGTCCGTAGTCAATCAGACGATCACTGCCTTATCATGCGGACGAAAAATAGAAGGTAAAGTCGCCTTCATGGGCGGACCGCTTCATTTTTTGCCTGAACTCAGAAAAAGGTTTATCGAAACACTAAAGCTAACAAATGAAGATGTGATCATTCCCCAACATGCTCAGCTGTTTGTGGCAATCGGCGCTGCCATTGCATCCAGAACAAATGAAGCCATCGCTTTAAGCAGTTTGCAAAACAAGCT
>JAGPFK010000301.1 GCA_018056585.1 Clostridia bacterium
TCAATAAAAATAAGAATCATTCGACTAGGCTAGTGTGAAAGTTATTCTAAAGCTTTTATAAAGTTTCTTTTTTATGTTTTTTTGGGGGGGTATACCTCCTTGTAAACGGATAGTCGGCTATTTGCAGATCACAGGACGCATGATTCTACTTTGAGCTCCTTAAATTTGAAGAACTGATAGCAATGGAAAAAGCCGTTTATGTCGTAAACTTAAAATGGGAACTTGTTTTTGTGTGAAGACTAAACCTAAAAACACAGACAAAAAACAAAATAGAGAGGAAGGGTCCGCGTGATCTCCTGTACTGAATTTATACCGGCATATAACGAGCTCTTTCGGTTTCTTGACAGAAAGTCAGGCCGGCAAGCTGTCTATGATTATTGGAACTTAAGCTTCGACCCAGATCGGGCTCCGATCAATCAATATTTGAGCAAGTCAGGCCTTCGGGGATGTTGGGAATATTGGTCACACACATTAAATGAAGAAGCTGCAGATTTTACAATGATTCTTGATGAAGAAGCCGGCTACTTTAAGCTTGAGATGCATCATTGCCCGTCTAAAGGCAGGTTGCTGAAGCTCGATCAGATTGAACCTTTCGATGAATACTGTCTGCATTGTGATCTATACCGGCTTTCAGTTGAAAAGCATGGCCTTGTTTATGAATATGACTTTTCAAGAACAGACAAGGCACAATGTTCACTTCTGATCTATGACCCGACAATATATCTGCCGGCGAGGAAGGAGGCCAAAAGTGATTAAGGCCATAATCAATGCGCAGATTGTTTTGGATGACTCGACTCGTAAAGGCACAATTCTGATTGAAAACGAGAGAATCATAGCAGTCGGAACAGTTATTCCGCCCGAACATGCAGAAATTATTGATGCTCGCGATTATTTTGCCGGTCCTGGATTTGTTGACATCCATTGTCATGGAGGTGGAGATGCAAGCAGCCATCTAAACCCGGCTAAGGCAGCGGAGCATCATTTGGCATCAGGGACGACATCCCTTTTGCTCTCTCTTGGATACAGCCTGTCAAAAGAAGAATTCCACCAGGGAATTCAATTCATCCGGGAAGCAATCAGCGGCCCGCCAAAAAATCTGTTCGGCATCCATTTTGAGGGACCTTATATCAATCCTAAATATGGTGCGTCATCAGAAAAAGCGTGGATTATGAATCGCGAGGATTACGTAGGGTTGTTTCATGCGGCCAAAGGATTGGTGTATCAATGCACATATGCCCCTGAAATGCCTGGAGCCAGGACCTTTGCGAAATATGTGCGTGAGCAGGGTGTGGCGCTTGCAGTGGGGCACACAGAAATGTCTCCTGCTGTTTTAGCGGAGGCGATGGAAGACGGCACGACGATTGTAACCCATTTATATGATGCGATGGGCTGTTATTTAGGGCCGGAAAGCATCTCATGTACCGGCATTATCCAGGATACGGCTGCTGACGCGGCGCTCGCTCAGGAAGGTTTATTTATTGAAATGATATGCGATAGCCGGGCGATTCATGTTAAACCATCCAATCTGAAAGTTGCTTTCCGTACGGCTGGTCCTGATTATATTGTGCTGATAACAGATGCGACTGTTCGTCCGCATCCTGCAGAACAATATCCCGAAGGTGACATACGAAGCACACCTGATTTGAATTTCAATGAGAAGGGGGAGCTTTCCGGCAGTCGATTAACGATGGAACAGGCCGTAAAGAATATGAAATATTACACAGGGGCAACCATTCCTGAACTCTTCAAAATGGCGTCCACTAATCCGGCCCGTGCTGTTGGTGTTGATAATCAGGTAGGGACGCTGGAACCAGGTAAATTGGCAAACATTATTCTATGTGATGAGAAGATGGATGTTAAGGCTGTCTATTTCAGAGGCGAACAGGTAAAAAGGAAGGACTAGGTCATGGCTAAAAAAATAATGGTGAGACGCGCATCAGACAATAAATATCTTCATAAAGATTTCCACAACAGCATGAACTATGCGCTGAACTATCTAGGAGAGCATTATGGTGACGAAGGTGTAAAAGAGTATTTATCGAGTTTTGCCCGCAGTTACCACTTGCCGCTGATTCAAGACATTCGTGAACGTGGATTTGACGCGATTGAGGATTATCTAAAAAAGATTTACGAAGCTGAAGAAGCTTTAGACGTCCTTGAAATCAAAAGGGATTCAGACTCACTTGATATTAACATTCGGCAATGTCCCGCAGTTACCCACATTGTTCAAAGCAATATCCATCCGTCTCCATGGTTTGTTGAAACAACAAAAACGATTTGGGCTACCCTTGCAGAAGAATCAGGGCTTCAATTTGAACTCATCAGCTATAATCATACAAACGGAAAGGCAGCATATCGGTTCACGCGCAAAATGATGACAACTTAAAATGAACCACAATAGGAGCTTTTATGAAAATCATTGATCATTTCACGATTTATCGGGATGGGGAATATGTTTCTTTCCCCAGCCTTGCTCGCTTGCCGGATGGTACCGTTGTGTGTGGTTTTCGCCATGCTGCAGAACGGCAAAAAGAATATGGGCGTATTACACATGTTGATCCTACTGCAAAAGCTGTCTATGTGGTTTCTTCAGATGGGGGCAAAACCTTTGGCAAGGAGCTGCATGTCATTGCAGACGATGAGAATATGAGTGTTCAGGATCCGTGCATTAATGTTTTATCTGATGGCCGTATTATCGCTACATATTTTCGTTGGGCATTGGTTCCGATCGGCGAGGGACCTAAAGTATGGGGAAAAGACCTTTTTGAGCGATTTGGGCGCTCCCTTCATGGAAAGTACGATTGCTACACAGATGGCATATGTTACAGTATATCTGATGATTGTGGCAAAACAT
>JAGPFK010000302.1 GCA_018056585.1 Clostridia bacterium
CATTGGGGGTGTAAAAATACACTGGGCTCATCGCGACTGATCAAGCAAGCACTTGAAGAAAGCGGGCTTTTAACGCTTGTGCTAGATGGAGATGGCTGTGATCCGGCCAACAATTCGGACGGCCAGATGGCCACGCGATTGGATGCTTTTTTGGAATTGCTGGAGGGGAATCGGCAATGATTCGATATGTGTGCAAATATACGCCTCTGGAATTGTTTGCGGGCTTTCATGAAAGTCACGCCCTGCTCGATCATGTGCCGGGAGATCACAGCGTTTCAGAGCAGATCATCCACCCGAATCTGTGCGGTTATGGGAAAGCCGTATTGGATTCTGTATTGACATCACCCGTTGAAGCGCTTTTCCTCGTGAACTGCTGCGATGTCATGCGCAGAGTCTATGATGAAATAAAACACAGCGGTGCTTGTCAATTTTCGTTCTTGATGGACTTACCGCATCTTTGCGAAGGATGCGGGATAGAACTTTTGGCGGATGAACTTTTGCGCCTGAAGGATGCCCTTGCTGCTTATCTGGGCAAATCATTTCATAAACAAGCTTTTCTTTCTGCCTTTACCCAGCCGGAAATCATAAAGGGCCCCACTATTGGGTTGTGCGGTGTTCGTTTCGAAAAGCCTTTGAAAGATGCGATTCAGAGCCGCCTGCCCCTTCCTGTCAGAGATCTGACTTGTACCGAAATGAGACAGATACCGCCTATTTCCGACACAGAAAACGAAAACGATCTTTTTCTCCGATATGCCGAGGCTTTGCTCAGCCAATTTCCATGCCGCCGAATGGGAGATCTGGTCAAAAGACGACAGCTATATGATGACCCCAATTTGGCAGGCGTTATCTTCCATAGTATAAAATTCTGTGACTTTTCCGGTTTTGAATACGCGGAACAAAAGAAATCTCTTTCTGTTCCCATTTTGAGGCTGGAGACAGACTATACACGCCAAAACGAAGGACAGCTTATCTCGCGCATCGAAGCTTTTGCCGAAACCATTGCTTCGGCAAAAACAGGTCGTGACAAGGATCCTGTACCTGAAAAAACGAGCTTTGCAGCAGGTATAGACAGTGGATCAGCCACCACCAGTGTGGTTATTCTGGATGCAAAAAAGAACATTGTTTCGTCTGTTGTCATGAAAACTGGAAGCAGTGCCCAGCAAAGCGCACAAGCCTGTCTGGCCGAAGCGCTGAATCGCGCTGGTTTAAAGAAAGACCAGCTCGGCCGGATCGTTCGCACCGGTTATGGGCGCTCTTTTATCAATATTCACGGCGAAACGGTGACTGAAATCACCTGCCATGCGGTGGGCGCCCATTTTTTGGATCCCAATGCCCGAACGGTCATTGATATCGGGGGACAGGATCTGAAGGTTATCAGGATTGATAAAAATGGAACGGTTCAGAACTTTGTCATGAATGACAAGTGTGCAGCTGGTACGGGGCGATTCCTTGAAATGATGGCCAGAACACTCAACCTGACAGATGAAGAAATGAGCAAAATGGGCCTGAACTGGAAAGAAGAGATCACAATATCCAGTATGTGTACTGTCTTTGCAGAATCAGAAGTCGTGTCGCTGATCGCACAAAACAAAGCAGTAGAGGATATTATTCACGGCCTGAATAAGGCCGTCGCTTCTAAAATCGCGGCTTTAGCCGGACGGCTGGGGCACGAGGAAGGCTATATTTTAACAGGCGGCGTCGCCAAAAACGAAGGGGTTGCCAGAGCAATCGAAGAAAAGCTTCATGTCAAGCTGACCATCTGTGACGAGGCACAGATCTGCGGCGCACTGGGAGCCGCTCTCATTGCGCTTCGCGCATCTGATTAAAGTCTATAGACATTCTGCACAACATGATTTGATGGGATCTATGAATGATGTCGAATTATCTTTCGATGATTGACATGGCGTTTGCTATTGTGTAAAATAACAAATGTATCCGGTTACAGTAACCGGTTACATTAGATAAATGCATAAAGACACCAGTTGTCTTCGAATCGGGGATGTTTGATGGAAAAAAATAATATTGAGAATGCTCGCAATATTACGGCCCGGGATATTGCTCGCGAAGCCGGCGTATCCGTGGCGACCGTTTCACGCATCCTCAATCAGAGCGGTCCGGTTAAAGAATCGACACGCAGAAGGGTCCAGGAAGTCATAGACAAATATGGCTTTCGACCCAATGCGCTGGCGAGAAGCCTTTACAACAAAAAATCAAAAACGATTGGTTTCATGATTCCGGACATAACGAACATGTTTTTTGCACAATTGTGTCTCGAAGTGGAAAAGGCCGCCCTTGATCATGGCTACAGTGTGTTTTTGTGCAACTCCATTAACAACAATCAATTAGAATCGCGTTATCTTGAAATCTTACGGGAGAAGCAGGTGGATGGAATTATCCTGGCCGGAGGCCGGATCAACCAAACGAAAACAAATCCGGCGTATGTTCGCGAAATGGAAAGTCTGCTTTCCGGCATACCCCTTGTGATGATTAATGGCGATATGCAAGGTTTGAAATGTTATAAAATCCGCTCGGACGAGTATCACGCAGTGGATACCATGGTAGACTACCTGCTTTCTTTGGGACACACCCGAATTGGTTTGTTAGGCGGCTATACCGGCATTACCTCCTTTGATCTGAAGCGGGAAGCATTGGAAAAGGCAAGAGAAGGGCTTCAATTCACGTTGAAACCTGAATGGATTATTGAAACACCCTACACCATTGACGGCGGCATTGTGGGCATGGAACAAATGCTTCAGCTTGAGGATCGCCCAACAGCGCTGATTGCCATTAATGATCTCGTTGCGATTGGTGCCATCAAATCGTGCAGAATGCATG
>JAGPFK010000303.1 GCA_018056585.1 Clostridia bacterium
GGTGTTGGCGTCCCTCATAGAGAAAAGGCATGATTACGTTGATTCGCCGCGCTTTCCCGCTGATGGCAAGGATCACGCGCTTCAAATCCTGATAATGATCGTCGGGACTCATGTGATTGATGAAGCCGTACATCGTGTACGTGCAGGAATGGTTCACAACATCTGAAATGATAAAGAGGTCATGGCCCCGGACAGTCCGGTTGATGACGGCTTTGCCTTCGCCGGACGCAAAACGGACATTATTGACTTCAATGCGATAATCATTGCGTATGAAACCAGGATAAAGCTGGCCGACTTCCGGTCTCTGTTCCTTATACTCAATTCGCCTGCGCAGCAGGTTATCGTTAACCCGCGCAGCAAATACAGCACTGCCGACAAGTGGAATAAGACCGACCGGGCCAACCGGCGGCATGGGGTTGCTGCCGTATTGGTTGTAAATATAATAATTCTTGTCATCAGTTGAATGTGTCTCCTGCATGTTGTCCTCCTTCATCCGGTTCTCTGCTCTCAGGGTTTCACCTCAAGGATGCCTTTCTTTATAAAAACTGACGAGCTTTTGTATTTTTTCTGTCGGTGTCATCATCGGGGATAAAGACGCATTGTGATTGATGGCATCGATCAACAACGCGACAAAGCGCGAAAGGTCGACTTCAACAAACCAAGGCGCGGATTGCAGTTCCGGTGGTCTGTAAATCAGATTGGTCGCAAAAATACGATCAATGACGCCCGCCTCATAAGCCTTGTTTGTTTCCTCTAATCCATCCGTAAACTGAGCAAATCCAACCGCACAAAAGATCCGGCTCGCTCCCTGTTTTTTGAGGTCTTGAGCGACCCGAAGCATGGACTTGCCCGTTACAATCATATCATCTATCACGAGCACATCATGACCCTCGATTTCATCGCCGAGAAAAGTCTGTCCGACAACAGGATAATACCCATTCACGGCCTGTCGATAATCGCGCTTGCGATAGAACACACCAAGCGGCACTTCCAGCATAGAGGCATAATACATCGCCCTTGAAAGAGCGGTTTCATCCGGGCTGATCACCATAAAATGATCACTGTCCAGTCTGAGATCGGGGATGGTCCGGAGAAGGGCTTCAATGATCTGATAAGCTGTTGAGATGGTTTCAAGACCATGTGCCGGGACTGCATTGACAATCCGTTCATCATGTGCATCAAAGGTAATCAGATTTTCAATGCCGAGATCAAATAAATATCGGAGCGCCGCGGCGCAATCAGATGATTCCTGAGATATACGCTGGCATTGGCGTCCTTCATACAAATAAGGCATAATGACATTGATGCGGCGAGCCTTCCCGGAAACGGCAAGGAGGATCCGGACAAGATCCTGATAATGTTCATCCGGCCCCATGGAGACCATCTTGCTGAAGCGCTCATACGTACTGGCATAGTTCAGCACATCGGTGATCACAAAAAGGTCATGACCCCGGACCGACTGACTGATGACCGCCTTTCCTTCGCCTGAAGTAAAACGCGGCGTACGCACCATGATGCGGTAATCTGTGCGCATATATCCGGGATGGGACGCAAGTCGAACATCACGCTCAAGAGAAGAAGCGCGCCTGTTCCTCAGGTAAAAATTGACGGAATCAGAAAAATCACAAGCCAGATTATGCGTGATCAGGCCAATGGGCCCAACCGGTTCCATCATATTCTCGCCATACTCATGGATAGAATCTGTTGCCTCATTCGTATGGCGTGAACCGGACATAATAAAACACCCCTCCAAACCTTTGCCTGTCAGCATAGGAATAGTTGACAGATAACCGATCTGAGCTTCAATATAGGTCTGAACAACTCTATTATAAACGATTCAAACAGAATAGTGAACCAAGAGCCTTCATCTATTTAGGAGAAAGAATAAAGCTTTTTAAGGGTTTTGTTTGTTTGACCGCACGAAGAAAGGAAAATAAAATGAATATTCAATTTCGTCATGCAGAATTTTTTGGTGTGGCCGCCCATGAAGAGCAATGCCCAAAGGACGGGCTGCCCGAAATTGTCATAGCTGGACGGTCGAATGTCGGGAAATCCTCGTTGATTAACGCCCTTGTTGATCAGCGCAAGATCGCCAGAATCAGCCAGACGCCAGGCAAAACGCGCCATGTTATCTTTTTTAAGGTGGATCAGGCATTCTATCTCGTTGATCTGCCCGGCTATGGTTATGCGGCTGTATCACGTGAAGAGCAAGCCAGATTTTCACACATGGCTGACACATACCTTTGCGGCGACCGTCCCATCGCTTTGATTCTTTTCTTGTTGGACATTCGCATCGATCCGACAGAATTAGACCATCAGATGTTGTATTGGCTGAAAGCGTCAGGGTTGCCCTTCCGTGTTGTTCTGACAAAAGCAGATAAGCTGAGCCGTTCTAATGCACTTAATCGCCGCTTTGAGATTGCCCGGGCATTTAATCTGGACAGCAACGAATTGATCATTTATTCTGCAAAAAACAAAACAGGCATCGATGAGTTAAGAACCATGATTGCCGAAGCGATTCAGAAGAGGAAAGCTTAATAAAGACACCCTGTCACAAAATCTTTTCTGCTCATCATCTTTTAAGGCTAAAGAAAACGATTATTTTATCTTTTTGGCTTGATCGTATTTGCTGGATTTTGTCGTTGAATCTGGGTCCCGCCATCTCCCGATGCGATTCAAAATGAAAGAAGAACATTTTTGTAAAATCTATCGGGGAGTGGCGCACATGGGTTGGATAAAGGTCAGCCGGAGTAGAAAAGAGCCGGCCTATGGCCGCCTTTTTGTGTTTCTTTTGCTCTTTTATGCCGGTTATGCCTTGGCTCGCTTTATAC
>JAGPFK010000011.1 GCA_018056585.1 Clostridia bacterium
AACACAGACAACTCAGCATATGGGACGATCAAAATGGATACCACCAACGGAACGAAGCAGACAGAAGGACTGCTGGAGCAAATACTCGCGCCGGAGAACCTGCATCAGGCTTATAAGTGGGTTCTGTCGAATAAGGGAGCACCTGGCGTCGATGGGATTGGGGTGCATGAATTATTCAACTGGCTGTGGGAGAATCAGAAAGAGCTCCGACAAAAACTTCAGGACGGCCAATACCGTCCGCAATCCGTCCTGCTGGAAAAATCCCAAAGGACAACGATAAGACCAGAAAGTTGGTCAAACCCACCGTGGTAGACCGAGTGATTCAACAGGCGATCTGTCAGGTTCCAAGTCCCCTCTTCGAACAGCAATTTTCGGACTGCGCTACGGCTTTCGACCGAAACGAAGTGCTCATGATGCGCTGAGGCGGTGTCAAGCCAACATCAGCGATGGGTATTACTTTGTCGTTGATATGGATCTTGAAAAAGATTTTGACACGGTGAACCACAGAAAATTCATCCAGATCTTGTCGGAAACGATAAAAGATGGGCGAGTGATCTCACTGATCCACCGCTACCTGAATGCAGGGGGTGATGGTCGGCGAACTGTTTGAAGAGAGCCCCGAAGGGGGCCCATGGAGGAGCGCTCAGTCCATGACTGGGGAACATGATGTTGAATGAATGCGACCAGGAGTTAAAACGGCGCGGGCATCGCTTTGTGCGTTATGCGGATGACCTGAGGATCTTCTGCAAGAGCAAGAGAGCGGCAGAACGCACACTGGAGAAGATCCGGCCCTTCATAGAAAGGAAGCTGTTTCTCAAGGAAAACCGGGAGAAGGTCGCGCACGTCAGGAAACTGAAGGATCAGATCCGGAAACAGGACGCAGGAATGGGATGGGTGAACTAGTTCAAGCTGGCTGACGCCAAAACACTGTTCCAAAGATTGGATTCGTGGCTCAGGCGACGCTTGAGAATGGTAACGTGGAAGCGGGTCAGGACCCGATTTTTGAACCTGTGCAGAGCAGGGGCAGATCGCAACAAGACATGGGAAAGGGCGAATACAAGGAAAGGCTGCTGGCTCGTTGCCAGGAGCTTGATTCTCACAACAACGATTCCCAATGATTTGTTGGAAAGAGACGGTTATCTGACCTTGTCAGGGTAATATGCCAAAGTGAAGTAAAGTTTGAACCGCCGTATACGGATCTGGATGTACGGTAGTGTGAGAGGTCCCCCGCTCAAATAATAAGCGGGGGACCTACTCGATTTTCAAATTTCAGGTAATACCCGTTCATATTTTATGTATTGCCATCCGGATTGATATGCATGCTTCAGGATATCACCGGATCTTATTCTGTTTTGTTCGAACAACCTTTCACCCATGCATAACCACGGTTCCTGATCCATTATAGCCAGTCTTTCGATTATTTTGACCCACTGTCTCTGCATCAAATATGATCAGAGAAACCAAGCCGCAGACCAGCAGCCAGAATCTCTTTTAAAAGGATAAAATAACGCCATATAGCAGCGTGCCGTTTTTTAAGGGTTCCAACACAGATAAGCTTGTTATTGTGCAGATTATACGCTGAATATCTGTTATTATTATTTTTCTTGATCTATATGAATAAAGTGCTATAATATAAAGTATAAAGCAAGATATCTTTTTATTTCGAACAATAACGACGAAAAGGATATATGAAAATGAATTTGGTTCAAATAAAAATGAAAAAAGGTGCTGCCCTGATCTACGTCGTGATTGCTCTTGCTGTCATCTCGATATTTTCGCTTATTGTTGCCAATCTGGTTCTTAGCAATCTTCAGCAAGCCAAGTACCAGGAACGCGTCCTCCAGGCTTACTATCTTTCCGTTTCTGGTTCTGATCTGTGTCTTGCGGCCTTGCTGCAGGAAGGAGCTGGTGGCAGTCAGGATACCTTGCTGTTTTCCAGCTTTAATCCGACAATTGCCTCACCGGATCCATTAACCGATACGTTGGATCTGGATGGCGGTCTTGTCTATCTGACCGTAACAGCTACTACAAAAGAGGGAGAGCGATGGATTGTCATCGAATCAAAAGCTGTGCTGGACGACTTGGATGTATCCCAGACAACCTATGTTGAATTTCTCTATGATAACCCACTAATTCAGACTAAACACTAAAATCATTTCAATTGGCCTTTTATTTTTTAAAGAATCGTGTGATTAATATGAATAAAAAGAATTATGCTAGTCATCAAAAAGGATTTACTCTGATTGAATTGATTATCGCCATGTCTTTGCTCGGCATTGTCAGTTCAGTCGCTTTTAGTTTCATTATTTTCAGTGCAAAAGTTGTTGACGAAAGCGGCAAAGAAGCTGAAATTCAAGCATCGACGCGTATTACCCTATATGAAACGACAAAAATCATCCGTTATTCAACAGCGGTCTTTACCATTCCTCGTTCGAGTTTCAGGCCGGATAACCTGGACAGAGGATGGGATTATATCGGCATCCAGAAGGTTGTCATCACGCCTGCGCAAAATGGAAATCCGGCCGAATACGGATACGAAATCGTGAAATATACTTATGATAAAACCACAAACACGCATAATCAGACCATTCTTTTAAGTGCGCAGAAAGGCATCAGTTTTTCTTTTCTATTTGACAAGGAAAATCCGGATAATTTTGATAGTTTGCTGAAATTTACCATCGAAGGGTATCCTTCAGGAAGCGTTGATGAATACGGCCATCCACGGCCCACCTTATCGGTTACTTCTGAAACCGAAGCTCAAAATTCGCTTCAGGTTATCGATCTGGCGTCAGATAACGACCCAGCCTATGCCATTGCCTTCAGAAGCGAAGAGCGTCAAAAAAGCGTGGTGGGTCACGTGACAATGGTTTTGGATAAATCCGGCAGTATGGCTAACGACATGAGAGGATATTCTGTCGGATATGGTTCAAATTCAAGCCGTATCAGTATTCTGAAAACAGAAGCGAATAAAATGATCGATGCCTTTGCACAGGAGGACAATATTGATATTGCTCTGGTTCCTTTTGCGACATCAGCCAATACGCCAAATAACAATCCGGTCCAATTCTACAATGCCAAGACCAATACACCTAATCTGCACACGCTTGTCAATGCGATGAATGCGGTTGGTGGAACCAATACAGGCGACGGGTTACGCCGCGCTTATTGGGCATTCAAAACACATAATGCGGAGGTGCCAAGCGGGATAAATGTAAAGAACTATGTTATTATTCTCGTGGATGGCGTTACCACATTTGCCAGCGTTATAAGCAATTCGGACCGTTCCTTCTTTATGGCGGATGGAAACGTCAGAGAAGGCTATCTGGATCGAACCGACCCACGTGATTCCACCGGGCAAATTGCAGGCAATGGCTCAACGTTGGATGCAAAAGGAACGGCATATGTTAACGCAGTTGGTGGGCTTTTACATTCAGGTAA
This sequence comes from Clostridia bacterium, assembly GCA_018056585.1. Taxonomy (GTDB): domain Bacteria; phylum Bacillota; class Clostridia; order Saccharofermentanales; family UBA5734; genus JAAYBY01. The sequence continues at coordinate 3,439 of JAGPFK010000011.1, forward strand.
TTTTGCAAAAGCGTATGTGATCGGATTTACAGCCTTAAGCTCAGAACTGGAAAGCGTCAATGATATTGCAGACGCCTGTGGCGCAGCAGGTGATTGTGTTTTCAGAGCGGCCAGCCAAGATGATCTTTCTTTAGTTTTTACAACCATTCAGCGAGATATCGTGAATGACCTCTGGTATCTTCAAGGGCCAAAATTGTAGCCGATGATTGAGGTGTCCTGTATGAAAAATAAAAAAGGCCTGACATTGGTTGAGATCATCGTTGCGATTGCTCTTTTAGGCATTGTCGGCGTCCTCCTGTTGCCGGCATTAACCAATCAATTTGTGTTGTTGAAGAACACCCGCAATATGACATCCAGTCTTTATGCTGCGCAACAGCAGATTGAGCAGGTTATCAATGATGTAAAAAAATCCATTCAGGCAGGCACAAATCCGGAAGGTCAGGTCAAAACAAGCTATACGCTTTTTGAAGGCAGTGCCCAGCGCTCTGTTTATGGTTATCCAAATAAAATATCAATTTATTCAGGAAACAATAAGATCACCCTCAATGCGGTCATCGCAGATCAACGCATGCCTGATTTTGATGTCGCCACGGCTTCAAATGTTAAAATCCAGTTTTATAACGGCTCCAGTTACCTGAATAATGCTTATGTTAAAACGCCTTCACTAAGCATCGTTTCTTCATTTAATCTTTCTGACCCCAAACATGTAAATTTAACGAATATCAGCCGATGGTATGTTTCGCGGGAAGGCTTTAATTCCCCGATGATCCAATCTCCACTTGAAATCGAAAATGGCACCGTTTATCCACGTTTTCCGGACGATTATGTCCTGATACCCAATACCAGCAGTTCCAATCTGAACGATGTACGCGCCGAATATGCCGGGCGGCATATTGCCTATACCGTTACGCCTGCTTCACAATCCGGGAAAATGGGAGAAACAGTTCCAAGCAATCCTTTATTTATTTCCGGATTACCAATAATCGATAATCTGGTTCTGCATCTTGACGCTTCGATGTTGTCCCGTGAAGACAACAGTACCGATGGCAGTATAGTTACTACAAGCGGTCAAAAATATGTTGTCAAGCAATGGGGTGATATTTCCGGGAATAAAAATCATGCCAAACAAAGTACAACAATTAATATGCCTGAATTGCTTGATATGAAAACAGGCTATATTGTTGCAAACGGCATCACATATGAAACCAGGGCTAAATACCTCCAATTCAGCGGTGGGCAAGGTATGACCATTTCAGACAGTTCATCCCTTCGTATAAATAATCTGACAATCTTTGTTGTCGCGAAAAGCAGCAGCACCACAGCCAATAAAACCATCGTTTCTAAAACATCCAGTTTATTGGGCTGGTTTTTAGGCTGGACAGGAGAAAATCAACTGGGCATTACTTTAAGAACTCCTCTTATTAATTCTAATTCTGCCAATGGAATGACAGGCGCGGGCTTAGATAATAAATGGCATATTTTAACAGCTACCTCAGGCCTTACATTTCAGATTGACAGCACCACGCCTGTTACGCAAACAAGAACTGTTGGCAGTGTCAGCAACTCCAGTGGCTTATACATCGGTTTTGATGGCGGAAGCAATTATTCAACCATTGATATTGCGGAAATCATCATTTACAATAAGGTCCTGTCGTTGGAGGATCAATATAAAATCAACACATATCTAACGAATAAATACACACCAAATTCTCCTGAAGTTTATATCTATGCATTAAAGCCCATCAATGACTCTGCAGTCATCGGCGAGCCTTATATTTTACCCAGTACTATCCCCGCTTATATGACGAACGGCACTTTGATGAATGTGCCGGTGACCTGGTCAATCAATCCGATTGATACATCAACGCCAGGATTAAAAACGAGCGTAGCAACATCGGTTACGGACCCGTCAAAAACAACAACAGCTAAAATTGATGTGGCAGGAATTGACTGCTTAAACAACATAGACGTTACTGTCATGCAATATGATTCCTACCTACTGCCAACCTCTGCTGTTGCCACTCTGACGAATGGGAAAACCTGCAATACACCGGTAACCTGGAATATAAATAATGTTGACACCAGTATATTGGGTACACAGCAACGCATTGGTACGTCTACAGTGGATCCGTCTAAAACCATGACCCTTACGATTACTGTTGCACCTAAAAGTGTCAGAGGCGTATCAATTGATCAGGGCAGCCAAACAATACCTGTAGGCGGAACTTGCCAGTTAACGGTGACAACAGTACCAGCGGATGCATATAACAAAACAGTCACATGGGAAAGCAACAATCCGGCTATTGCCAGTATAGATCCGTCTTCCGGCCTTGTAACCGCCATAAGCAGCGGATATGCAACCATTACCGCAACCACAGCAGACGGCGGTTTTACTGATACGTGTGACATTACGGTTACGGTGCCTGTCAGTGGCATTTCATTGGATAAAACCAGAATTGTAATATATCAAAATAGAAGCTTCCAGCTTACGGCTACAGTGATTCCTGATAATGCCACCAACAAGAATGTGATTTGGAGTACCAGCAACAGCAGTGTGGTAACGGTTTCATCCACAGGATATGTAACCTCGAAGAATGTTAATGGAAACGCAACCATAACAGCAACAACCGAAGATGGAGGCTATACGGCCACTTGTTATATAATTGTCGGAATCCCTGTAACGGGTGTGTCCGTATCGCCAGCCAACGGAACAATTAAAATCGGCGAACAATATTCTTTAACTGCAAAAATATCACCCAGTAATCCAAATCCAACCGTTAAAACCGTTACCTGGAGTTCCAGCGATCCATCCGTTGCCTCAGTCAGCAGCATCGGTGTCGTTACAGGCATTAAAGCGGGAACTGCTACTATCACAGTAAAAACAGACGATGGCGATTTTACCGATCAATGTGCCATGACCGTTATTAAGCCGGTTACGGGCGTAACAGTCAGTCCATCTAGTTTATCATTGCCTTGCGGATCTACTGAAACGCTGACCGTTCAGATTACACCGGCCGATGCAACCATTCAGGATGTGACATGGAGTTCCAGCAATGCCAACTACGTCACAGTGACCAGCAGCGGTGTGGTGAAGGCAACCACATATACTTCATATATCGGCAGATATGCTGATATCACTGTTAAAACCGTCGACGGGAATTATACTGCCACATGTAGAGTAACGGTTGGTTCAAAGGTGACCGGCGTTTCTCTGAACAAGACCTCACTGACGCTTCAGCAAGGAACAAGTGAAACATTAACCGCGACGGTTTATCCTTCAGACGCTGGCAACAAATCTGTAACCTGGTCAAGCAGCGATACAGCTGTTGCCACAGTCAGCAACAGTGGGGCAGTAAGCGCCATCAGCGGAGGTACCACCAGCATAACAGTCACAACAGTAGACGGTGGCTATACAGCACAATGCACCGTAATCGTGCCGCTTTATGCAACAGAAATTTCAGGGGGTGCAAGAAGTGTCACGCTGACCTTCAATAAATTCATCAGCTCAGGATCCATAACAACATCCGGAGTTAATAGTTCAGTGAGCGGAAAAACAATTACATTTACAAAAAGTTCTGGTTTTAATGATGGCACTTACACAGTATCCGTCATCGCAACGGATGGATCAATAAAAAATGTGAATATTAGGTTATCATATTCTTGGCTGTGGGGATGGGATTGGAGTATCGAGAGTCAGCAATAATCGCAAATGCTCTCGCTTTTAGTAAAAAAGCCCTGTGGCTGATCATAGGCAACAGGGCTTTTTTTATGGTGTCTGTTCAGTTGATGATTCTGATGGGAACGTTGGTGAAACTGTGACAACCGGGACGGGCAAAGGTCTGAATGGGCTATATTCAACTGGTTTAAACGGTTCTCTGTACCAACGATTATACAGATCTTCTGTTGGGATCAATTTTGTTATTCCGTAGTAACAAACATTCACTTGGTATGAAAGGATCTGATCCATTTCTTCGACAACTTCCGGTGCTCCTTGTGCCTCCGGTGTGATGTCAAGTGAGGTCACGATGAGGCTTCTGTTTAATTTTGTGATTGCGTTTAAATAATCATTGAGTTGGCTATATGTACCCCTGGCACTAAAGCTGATCTGAAGCTGCTCGATTTGATCATTGACGCCGGTTAAATCCTGCGTTTCTTCCGGTATCTGACTTCCTGGTTGCTCATTTCCTGTAAGCAGCCAATAGGCCTGTGATAAATTCTTCAGCTCATAAGATAATGTCATGGGCATGTATTCTTCCGGCACAGGGGAAGAGGCCTGGATTGGTTGAATCTGATACTGTGACGGATTGAGCCCTTCTTCAAGAAGCAGATCATGGGTGCGCACCAACAAAGCATCTGTCTGAAGCTCATTAAAATAACGATCTGACAACTCTCTGATTTGTGTCAGATTTTCATCCCGCTTTTTTTCATTTTGTCTGGCTTCAGCCATATTCAGTTCTATCATTTGCACCTCGTCTTGTGCGGCATCGCGTTCTTCTATCAAACGATCATATTTTTCAAGACCTGGCGTGATGATCAGACGAAATTCAATCAGCAAAAGCGCGACGATAAGCAGCATGATTAACAATAATTTTTCACGTTTAGAAAGCGTCATAACTATTCACCTTCCCCCTGATCAATAATCACAAAACTGATACTAAATGACGTCCCTGTTTCGGAAATAGTCATGCCGCTCATCACAACATCTGAAAATAGCGGGCTTTCATTAAATGCGTGGTACATATCCATCGGGCCAGTCGGTGTTCTGGATTGACAATTCAATGATACATGAATGCCGTTAAACTGAGCCGATTGGTACATAACTGTTTCCGGCGTTAATTGAGCAATGTTTTCCAATAACTCTGCATTTATGCAATTCATTTGATTTAGTTTCTGATCAACCGATTGGAGCAATACCAGATATTGATTGGTTAAATTAACTTCATTCTTTATTTTGTTTGAATTTTCCATAGCCTCTTTCGTGGCTGGATTATTGATGTAGTCTTGCATGGATTGAATGTCATCTTCAATCTGACGAAAATAGAACAAGCCGGTACCAATGATTATCCCATTCAATAGAATAAACACAATCAACACAATAATTGGAAATATAATAAAAGAACGACTTTTTTTACCTCGTTTATAGACTGAAAAGAAATTCATGTCGTGCATGTGTTGATACCCCCTAGTCCAATCGGATTAACGCGCCAATGACGTTGATGTAAGGTGCAATTGGCACGCCGGCCGGCAGAGTTACCTGACTGAGTTTTTGAAGTGTTTCCGTCCCAATATTAAGTGTTTCAGATAAAGTCTGATCTAATCCCTGAAAAAGAGCGGTCCGGCCACACAGGTAAACCGTGGTCACACGTTCACCCTGAAGACGCCCAGAAAGATACTGAAGAATGCGTTGAACGCCATCGTTAACAGTTGTAATCATTGGTCTGACCGCATCAGCTAAACCGGCATCCTTTCGAATTGCATCGAGACCTAGATCTAACTGATCCAGCTGGATTTGCTGCCCGTTGGATTCTTTTTCATTTCTATGTGCTACATAACGTTCAATGTCAAGACCTCCAATCGGGATGATGCGGCTGTAAATGATTTCACCTCTATTGAAAATATAGGCAGAACTGGTAACAGCTCCTATATCCAGAACCAGAAAGCTTTCATTTTCTTTTGGCAGGCGATCGTTGATCTCACGCCCTGAGATTGCTTTAGTCATAGCATTGGGATGGATGTCAAGCGCGACGGGAGTGAGCTTACAGTTTTTAAGCAATTTATAATAATCATTGACATAGGCAACCTGCATAGCGGATGCTCTGACATTGACCATCTCAGGCTTTCCCTCAACCGGCTTTCTGGACACAACATACTCAACGGCCAATTCTTTTAACTCATTCATTGAAGATGAGATTTCGAAGGTTACTACATCCCGCATCACTTCCGGTTTCCCTTTTGGAATAACGATATCACGGGTGTAGATATGGTTTCCATTAATAGTGAGAGAGCAATATTTGTCTCGTATGTTATATTTCTGCAATAAATTTTTCAAGGCTAATTCCATTCCGCCGAATTCCCTGATGATGCCATCCTGGATCAGTCCGGATAGAAGCGGTTCAATGAACGCTTTTTTGACGTTAACCTGCTTTCCCCGGGCAGTCCCCTGCACCAGATGCATGGCTTTCGTCCCAATATCGATGGCAAGTGGCATATTATTTCCTCCTTCTCAGGCAATGGCCCCATACATGGTAAACATCGGCAGGGCAATAGAAATAACGATAAAACCGATTACAATAGCCATGATGATAATCATGAGCGGCTCTAAGAGGCCGACCAGTCGCTGGATAGCTGCATCACTTTCTTCATCAAAAAAAGCAGCTGTTTTGGTCAGAATATCATCAAGCAGGCCGGACTCCTCACCAACACTGATCATGTTATAAATCATGGGAGGAAATTCTTCTGTTCGCTTCAGAGCAACGGAGAGTGGCGTTCCCTTTCTGATGTCCTCTATAGCCATCAGGAGTTTATCATGAATCAGGCGGTTATTTACAACACGGGCTGTGATATCCATGCTTTGCAGCATCTGAATACCACTTGACAAAAGCGTTGAAAGAGTACGGGCAAAACGCGAGGCATAGATCATACGCAGTGATTTTTTAATAATTGGCAATTTCAGTTTATTTGAATCCCACCATAGGCGACCCTTATCACCACGAATATAGGCTCTCCATGTCGTTGTAACTAAAATAATGATACCTAAAATGATATACCAGTAATTCTTTATAAAATCACTCAAGCCAATCAAAATACGCGTTGGTAAAGGTAACACCCCGCCACCGGCGAGGATAATACTTGTAAACTTAGGTAAAACAACTGTCAGCATAAGAATAACGACAGCAATAGTTAACAGCATCAGAACCATCGGGTAAATCATAGCACCCTTTAATCTGTTGCCAAGTTTGCTTTCCTTTTCATAATGATCGGCCATTCGCATCAGAACAGTATCCAATGTCCCAGAGCTCTCGCCAGCGATCAGCATATTGATGAACAATTCAGGGAAAGCTTCTCCCTGATGAGCAAACGCTTCTGACATGGCTTCACCTTTTTGGACCGATTCATAAACATTGCCGATATATTTTTTTAAATTTTTATCATCCGTTTGCTGGTAAAGGATATCCAGTGCTTTAACAGCCGTAATGCCTGCGTTGATCAGCGTTGAGAACTGGCGGCAGAATACAGCCAATGGCTTAACTTTAACCTTCTTTCCAGCGCCGATTTCCTTGCTGTATTTGATGTCTGCCATGTTCATGGCCTCTATCACAAAAAGGCCCTTTTCTTTTAGCTGAACGCCCAGCTGAGCCAGATTGGCCGCTTCCAGAACGCCGGTTGTCTTCTTACCTTGTATATCGACAGCTGTGTAGTTATATTGCGGCATAAACTCCTCTCCTGTCTTTGATGCGGCCAATCTCTACCGCCTGGCCTGCGACCATTTTTTAAATGGGGAATAATTCAGAACAATGCAGAATCGCTGATTAAATACCGCTGCAGCATATCCTGGTCCTGGCAGAATGCATAGGCGGTTTCCGTGCTGATTTGAGCTTTCCGGACCAGTTTGGCCAGAGCATAATCCATGGACATCATGCCATGTTTAATCCCCGTCTGGATGTAGCTTTGGATCTGATGAACCTTACCCTCACGGATCGTATTGCGAACGGCATCGGTACCCAATAGAATTTCCATAGCCGCAACCCGGTTTTTTTCATCTGCCGTAATCAGCAGCTGCTGGGCAATGATGCCTTGAATGACACTCGCGACCTGGACCCGCACCTGGGTTTGCTGGTAAGGGGGAAAGACATCGATGATCCGGTCAATGGTTTGGGCCGCACTGGTGGTGTGCAGGGTAGACATGACGAGATGGCCGGTTTCCGCTGCCGTAATGGCTGTGCTGATCGTCTCAAGATCACGCATTTCGCCCACCAGAATCACATCCGGGTCTTCACGCAACGCAGAGCGAAGGCCTGAGGCAAAAGTCTGGCTGTCATCTCCAATTTCTCTTTGATTGATCATGCTCAGGTGGTGTTTATGCAAATACTCGATTGGCTCTTCCAATGTTAAAATATGGCAGTTTCTATTGTGATTGATGTAATCGACCATTGCCGCTAAGGTGGTGGACTTACCCGATCCCGTGGGTCCTGTCACCAGAATCAAACCGCGCGGTTTGAGGGCCAGCTCTTTTAGGATTTGAGGGAGATCCAAGCTGTCAATCGTTGGAATCGTCGTCATGATGATTCGGATGGCGGCGGCCATGCTTTTGCGCTGTCTGTACATATTAACGCGGAAGCGGCTGATATTGGGAATGGCGTAGGAAAAATCCACTTCGCCCTTTTCATTTAAAACATCTTTTTGCTTTTGATTCAGAATACTCAAACAAATAAATTCTGTGTGTTCCGGTCTGAGCACATAGTCGCGCATTTTAATCAAGCGCCCGTTAACCCGCATCAAGGGAGGCAACCCTACCGTGATATGAACATCCGATGCTTTATTCTCAATCGCTTCTATGAGTAGCTCGTTGAGTGTAAAATCACCAACAAGAGGGAACTGCTCATCTTCCGACATCACGGGTCTTTCATTTAAATAATCATCCAAGAGGCATCTTCCTTTCTGATGCGCTTTATCAACACATTCAAATGGATTCGTCTACGGTATAGGTAACTTTTAACATCTCTGTTGTTGTGGTCACGCCGTCAAGAACCAGATTGATGCAGGTGTCCATCAGAGTCGTTGTGCCCTGCCGAATCGCAAGCGCACGGATTTGATCGGTTGTGGCTTTTCGATCGATCAGCTCACGGATTTCACGCGTGACAACAAGGATTTCATGGATGGCTGTCCGTCCTTTGTAGCCGCTAAAACCGCATTCAGGGCAACCGGTTCCACGGAAAAGAGGCTTGGGTTCCCGCATCTTGAGCTGCATGGCTTCTGAATGTGAGAGTTTGTAGCTTTCTTTGCATCGCGGACAGATCTTGCGTACCAGGCGCTGTGCGATGACGCCGACCATGGAAGAAGAAACCAGATAAGGCTCAATGCCCATATCAACCAGCCGGG
>JAGPFK010000304.1 GCA_018056585.1 Clostridia bacterium
AGTATGGACAATATAGGGGGCTAAGATTTTAACAGCTTCCACGGGATCATCACCGGTAACCATGACGAAATTAGCCGGATCAAGATTGACGCGAACACCTGTCGCACCCAAACTATCGATAAAACGGCGCAGCACGATAGCGGGTTCCGGACCTGTCTCAATGGCAAAATAAGCACCCAGTTGCTCACCGAATTCAGCCAGTTCAAAACAAGCTTCCTGAAGCACTTTGTAACGCGGATGAGAGGGATCAGATGGGATAACGCCAATGTGGGTTGTGACGACATTGGTCTCCAAATCACGAGCCAACTCCATTATTCTCTTTGACTTCTCTATACGCCAGGCGTTATCGTCCTTATTCATAAAGCCGTGCCCGCCAAGATCGCCACACAAAGCAGAAACAACCAGCCCTTTACTTTTGATTTTATCCAAAAGCTCACGACGCTGCCTTGCGTTCAGCGATTCGGGAGAAACCTCCCCATGTGTAGCATAAAGTTGAATACCATCAACACCGAGTTCTTTTGCTTTCTGAATGCCGCCATCTAGTCCGAGACGAAATGAATCAATAATCACACCAATCTTGAAATCTGCCATTTTACTCCTTCCTTTCCAGTCCAATGGACTCGTGAAATGATTAATAAATGAAGACTTTAGGACATTTTTACCTGTTGCCCAGTTATTTTAATTATAGCTGAAGAAAAAAATTACGCCAATTGATTTGATTGAATGAAGCTTTAGAAATTTTGACATTGCTGCCGGAATTTTTGAGGCGATATGCCAACCTTTTGCTTGAATACGGTAGCGAAATATTGAGGGTCTGCATAACAAAGCTGATGGGCTATCTCTTTGACTGACAGATTGGTACTGGAAAGAAGTTGCCTTGATACCTCAATTCGGCGGTTGACCAGATAAGCATAAGGCGTTTGGCCTGTTGATTGCCGCATCAGGCGGACGGTATAGGCCGATGAGCGATAGATCGAGCGGGCCATGTCTTCAAGGGCGACAGGTTCAAAAATATGGGCATCAATAAAACTAAGCAATTGGCTGATTTCATCTGTCAAATGTTCATTTTCGTCAATCATAGAGGACAAAGACATGACAATTTCATGGAAAATAAGAGCGCAGCGATCTGACTTGTCCCGTAAAGGCAGGTTGCTGGAAGCCATGTTAAGGAAACGCCTGAATAAATCCAAAATGTTTGGCGGAACCCTTGGGATCCATTTGACATCCATAAGGCGATACGCTTGCAGAAGATGCATCACAAGGGGACCACGTATATTAAACCAGATTTTAACCCACGGGTCTTTTGGATCGGCATAATAAAGATGGCTGCAATTCGGGTGCAGCAAATAGACATCTCCGGCTTCCGGATAGAACGGCTCATCATTCTCCTTTACCGTTCCACGACCGCTGATGACATATTCAAAAACAGCGATGTCGGAAAGGCTTCTTGCGATTCGATATGATCCGTCACAATATGAGATACCTGCCATTTCGACGATAAAAGGAAGATCAGAATGTGCTGTTACATAAATAATATCTTCAGTCATATTAAATTGGAACACGCAGCCGCTTTCTATATTGACTTGGTGTTTCATTTTGACGTTGCTTAAAATAGCGTGAAAAATAGAATTGGTCACAAAATCCAAGTTTGTCTGATATCTGAGCGATGGTATCATCTGTGGAAAGAAGTAATCTCTGAGCTTCCTGAAAGAGCAGATGGTCCATGTATTGACCTAAGGTTATGCCTGTTTCAGCCTTGAAACGTTTGGATAGCGCACTTTCAGACATAGAAAGCTTTGCAGCCAGATCCCGAATGGTGGTTTTTGAAGCGATTGATTGCCGAACCAGAGTATAGAGGCGATGCAAAAAAGGTGAATATGATTCAAAGGCTTTTGTACCCAGATCCGACTGCATGATGAAATATGTTATGTAGTGCTGAACAATTTGTTGAAGAGAAAATGCATCTGACAGTGTTTTGCCTTTATAACACTGCAAAGCTGCATCCAATTCCCGGGAAGATGCAGAACAACTCAAGCAATCTTTTAGTCGCGTTAATAAGTCGATCCCGTCAGCCGCCTGTACGGTGACGTGAAAATAGAGCTGGTGCATGGTTCCTTGACAGGCGTAATCAAAGGTCAGGCCGGCAGGAATAAGGTAAACATGTTGCGGAAGAAGAAGCAGATTATTTTTCTCGTATGCAATGGTCCCTTGGCCGGAATAGATCAAATATAATCTGGAGTATGGAGAGCAGACACGCTTGCAATTCCAGTCATTGCCTAAAATGGCATAACCACTGTCAGTCATTTGAATAGCCAGATGATTCATACATTCGATAATATGGTCGTTCTTCTGAATGATCATATTGAATTCTCCATGATATCTGTTGTTTTACACATGGTTCTTGCCTCAGTTATTTATTATACTTTTATTTAAGAAGATTTCAATGGATTAAATGTGTGGTAACGGATAATCCATATCAGGCAGCTCCACGGATTATTATCGAATTTACATAAGGAGGATCAGTTTATGAGCCAGTATGTAACCAGAAAAACGCCGGGTGACACGACATGGTTCACTCATGACCGATTTGGGCTCTTTATTCATTGGGGACTTTACGCCTTACCGGCCCGTCATGAATGGGTCAAAATGCGCGAGATGATCAAAGAAGAGGATTACGATCTCTATTTTCAGCATTTTGATCCTGATCTTTATGATCCCTATGATTGGGCCCGACAGGCAAAAGCAGCTGGTATGAAATATGCAGTGATGACAACCAAGCACCATGAAGGATTCTGCATGTTTGACAGTCAATATAC
>JAGPFK010000305.1 GCA_018056585.1 Clostridia bacterium
GCTGCTGATCACATCACCGGCAAAGAGCTTCAACCCGGGGATCACTACAACAGCCGCAATAATGATTGCCGCGGCAATTCCGATTACTTCATTCAAACCAAATCCCCTTTTCGAACCAGGCATCATGTTCCTTTGAGGCTGCCTCTTTGATTTGAAATCCTTCTTTTTGCCAGACGGTTGTTTGGAACGCACATTTTTCTTTTTCAATTCAAAAACCTCCTTTATTAATCTTTGACAATGGATACCCTCAGCTGAAAATAGATTGAACCGCCACAACGGCGCCCTGCATCAGCGGATAGACGTATAGGACCAGAAGAGGGACCAGCCCGCAAAAAGCAACGAGTGTCAACTGTGTTTTGATCCGGTTTGTTTCCTCCTGCATCAAAACAAAAGCACGCGTAAAATATAATTCTTCAAGCCGGACCATGCTTTTCCCAACAATACCTGTTTGCAAGCATTGTTTGATCTGAGCCGCGAGTAAATCGCTTTCTCTTTTACCAAAATTCTGTTCAATGACTGAAAAGGCCAGGTCAAAGTCAAGTGTCATTTCATAAAGGGCTGTAAATTTTACCAAAACGGGATGAACAATCGGATCACGGACCGTCTCATAAAGACCTCGCAAGGCATCTGTGACAGAAACACCCGACGAGATTTGTTCATCCAAAAAGCGATAAATTTTATAAAGACTTTTGTCGAATGCTTTCTGCCTTTTGCGGATCCGTTTTTGCAACCAACCATTTACGAGCACAAACAAAAGCAAAGCCAGGGCCAGCCACATCGATTTCTGACGAGAAAGACCAAGAATAAAAATCAGAAACGGAAGACCATATTGGCCTGCGACATAAATATTGACGGCTTTAGGGCTGGTGTAACCGGCCTGATTCAGCTGATCGCGCAGCTTTGACAAAAAAGCGTTCAGAGGCACCCTTGATTTTTTGGGCTTCGTTGCCTTTTTTTCAGTTATTTGTTGTTTTAATTTCGACACTTGTGAAAGCTGTCCGTCCAGCCGGCAAGCCAAAAGAGGCAGCAGCCGGTATAGACTGAAGGCTGTTATGATGACCGAACAAGACAAGATAATCATTTGATTCATATCCTTGAAGATCCTGGTTAGGCTTACTGTCTGATCTTTTTTTGAACCCAGATAAAAGTGACGACAGAAATCAAGTAAAAAATGAAGCCAATCAAAAGAAAAAACGGTCCCGATTTATTCTCTGTAAACAAGGCGGCGAGATCAGGCTTTGTTCCAAAGCGAAAAGCAACGCAAACCGGAACAGAAAGCAAGATCAATTGGGTTACTTTTTTGTCATGAGCTTGACTGAGTTTCCTTCTGGTATACTCTTCTTCAATCCGGTTTAACTGCCATTCCAGGTGACCCAGCAAGGCAGGCAGATCACCACGGTACCTGAAATTAAAGCGAATCGCTGTGACCAAATCCTGAAAATGCTCATGCTGCAAGCTTTTTTCCATCAAGTTAAGCGCTTCGTCAACAGACAATCCCCCCTGAATGCGTGTGATAAAAGCCTCCACTTCTCCCCGCAGCGGCTGTTCAAGTCCAGCTTCAAGACACTTTTGAAATCCATAGAGCAGATCCTCACGGACCTGACACCATCGGCTTAAAGAGCTAACCAGCTGAAGGGTCTGTTGCCTGATTTTCATGTCTTTCCCAGATTGTATCCATAACATAGCGATCCTCCTCTTCCAGATAGCCGCGCATACAAAGTACCTCGGTGATTTTAAAATCACGCAGGCAGATGATCAAATCCAGACAACGTCCAATCATCCGGCGCAATGTCCGGTCTGATTCCCCACAAGAAGCCGGACGAGCCAGTGCCAGCAATCGGTCCGGCACATCAAAAGCCCGGTCAGCATGTAAAGTGGCCAGACAGCGATGCCCGGAAAAAGCAGCCTGAATAAAAGCCATCGCCTCTTCAGCAACGATTTCACCAATGCAATAGGTATCGAGTGACATGGTAAGACCGTCCCGTACCAGATCATAAAGGCTGACTGGCCTTCCGCCTTCATGCTGTTTTTTGATACGCTGCAGCAAACAACACGGTTTTTGCGGATATAGTTCGCTGTCACTTTCAGCGATCAGGACACGCTCCAGCTCAGGCATTTCTTCGATAAAAGCGCGAAGCAGGGTGGTTTTGCCGGCCGCTCCTTTTCCGCAGAAAATGACAGAGCGATCGGAAGAGGCAAAGGAGCGCAGTTTGGCTGACAATTCCTGATCCATCATGCCGCATGACACCAGATCATAAAATCTCAGTGGCAAAAGTTTGTGCTTGCGGATGCTGATGGTGGGATAACGCACGCTTCTGGGCGGCACCGTGACATTAATACGGAGCCGGTACTGATCGTCCGTGACTCGGCAATGGCTGTCATTTTCATTGATGATACCGCCATTTCTGATGATCAGCAGGCGACAAAACGTGTCGTATGTTTGCTCATTTGGGAAGGCCAACGGCAAAGACCGACGGACGCCGTTGCGTTTGATGGTGAAGGAATCCGGACCGGTTCCATCTATATCAGAGATGCTTTCATCGCTTACATACGGCTGTAAGGGACCGTAGCCGAACAGAAAGTCCATGACCTGACGCTGCAGATCGCGAATGAAAAAACCAGCCCGGATGCTGACTTGTTCCGCAGATCGGGAAATCAGATCCAGCAGCACCTGTCTGGGTATTTGACGGGCTGCGACGCCGGCAACCGTCGCTGCGTCCGTCTGGAGGATTTGACTGCATATGGTCGAAACCCATTCCTGCAGATTGGGCGCAGCCTGAGAAACAGCCGGATCGGACGGGGCCTTTTCTTT
>JAGPFK010000306.1 GCA_018056585.1 Clostridia bacterium
GCTTTCCAGTCCCTCTCTGATACCTGATATAGGTGGGATGATCGCTTCCGACCCGGTTGCGATCAGCAAAGATCGTCCTTCAATTTTCTGTTCTTCGACCGAAACGCGAATCACCCCGTCTGCTCTCTCAAGGATTTTACCAAAACCATTGACTATGGTGACATCACTTGCCTTCAGAGAGGCAGAAATACCGCCAACCAGTTTTTTCACAACTTTATTTTTTCTGGCGATAACAGCCGGCTGATCCAGTGTGACTTTTTCGGCATGGACGCCAAAAGCCTGCCCATGCAGAGCATGATCATAGATCTTAGCGCTGTTCAGCAATGTTTTGGATGGGATACAGCCTTCATTCAAGCAAACGCCGCCCAGTTTATTTTTTTCAATCAGAACGGTCTTCAAACCGGCATTCCCAGCCCTTTCAGCTGCTATATAACCGGCTGGCCCGCCCCCAAGAACAATAAGATCATACATACAAGACATCCTCCAAGAATCATGCGTGCTATTGCATGAGCAACAGCGAAAAGTTTTCCAGCGCCAGCTTGAGATCTTTCAGAAACCGAGCGGCAGGAGCGCCGTCAACAGCTCTGTGATCAAAGGTCAAAGAAAGCCCCATGGCCGGATAAGTGGTTATCTCGCCCTCTGTTTCACGCACACGCGTCGTGATATTGTTCACGCCTAAAACGCAGGTCTGCGGCGGGTTAATAATGGGTGTAAAGGACTCAACATCCAACATACCAAGATTGGTTACCGTAAACGTGCCGCCTTTAAGCCAGTCTGGATTAATGGTCCCTTTCTGGCAAGCTGAAGCAAGCTCCTTAACCGAACGGGATATGTCGGAAAGTGAGCGGGTGTCGGCCGAAAAAAGTGTTGGAACCATTAAGCCGCGTGGTGTATCAATCGCAACGCCTAAATGAACGTGTGCAAAATAAGTCATCTTCTCATCATCATAGTGGGCATTGCAGGCTGGATGATGCGGCAGAACGCGAGAAACAGCATATAATAAGATATCGTTAATCGTCGGAATCGTTTCAGTTAGTGTAAAGCCCTGTTCCGCCGTCAGGCCATCGGCTGCGGCTTTTTTCAGCTTGCTGCGCAGGGCCAGAATATCCGAACAGTTAAAACTCGTATTGAGCGTCAGTTGAGCCATTTCAGACAAAGATGCATGCATAGAGCGGGCAATGACTTTTCTGATGTTGCTGTGCTTCTCAGTCCAGAACTCAGGTTTTTGAAGTTCTTCAGACTCTTTTTGTGGTGCCGCTGATTCAGCCATCACGTCTGAAACGCGAACACGCCCGCCGATCCCCGTTCCACTTATTTCCGGCGGGTAGGTTCCAGCCGCTGGTGTTGCCAGCTTTCCCTCATCAATCAGACTTTTCACATCCCGTTCAATAACCCGCCCTTTTGGACCGGTTGGCGTCGCCTGCCTCAGGTCCGCGCCGCTCTTTTCAGCAAGTCTGCGGGCACGCGGACTGATAGCACGAGGCTGCCCGCCTATTGGCTCTTGTTGAGAGACGGTTGGAATCGGCTTTTCTTCAATGGCCTGACCCAATTCAGCTTTGGTTGCCGTTTCATCAGCAGGCGGGCCTTTGGCGCTGTCCGGCCGGAACTGCGATGTCTCTTCTCCAGGCGTACCAATGACACAGACGTTGGTAAGGCAGGGCACATCGTCTCCTTCTTCAAAAAATACGTCAAGCAAAACGCCATCCACTTTGGCTACTTCATCAAAAGTCGCCTTATCTGTTTCGTACGTAAACAAGACATCGCCGGCTTTGACCGGGTCACCTTTTTTCTTGTGCCACTTCCCAATGATGCAGCTTTCGACCGTCTGGCCCTGTCTGGGCATGATGACAGGTGTTGCCATAATTAATGTCCTCCTTATTTCAGCATGTTCTGGCCGCCCGTAACCGGAATGGCCTGGCCTGTTTCATAGCTTTGCTCAATACAATAGAAAATAGCCCGCGTCACATCCAGCGGTGAACAACCGCGACGCATAGGTACTTTCTCCACGTAATATCTGTAAACATCTTCCACGCTTTTTGCGCCGGGCACCTTGCCTGCTTTAAGATATTGAACAAATAATCCCTTTTGCGGGTCACTCCAAAGCGGGCCTTCATAATAATTACCGGGGCAAATCGCATTCACTTTAATCCGGTCCGTCACCAGCTCTTTGGCAAAGCTCTGGACCAGACCAATACCGCCGAATTTGCTGCCTGCGTAAGCAAAATTGCGGTTGGATCCCTCGAGACCTGATTTCGAATTAATCTGAATGATGTCAGCCGTATAGTCCGGATTAAAGCGCGACTCCAATTTCATTGGCCGTGAACCGTATTTTGTCACAAGAAAGAATGCTGTGTAATTGATGCGCGTAACCAGCTCAAACACTTCCAATGTGATATCATCAAGTCCCCCTGCTCTCAAAATCCCCGCGTTGCTGACCAGAACATCAAGACCGCCAAATGTGAGGACTGTCTCCTCAACCATTTTTGAAACAGAACATTCGTCTCCGACATCAACCCCTACACACCATGCTGTACCGGGCCCATACTGCTCATTAAGCGACTCCGAGACAGATCGGGCCAATGGTTCATTTATATCGGCAACCACGACGGTCGCGCCGGCTTCCGCCAGCTCCCTTGCGATGCCTTCGCCAAATCCCTGAGCTGCTCCGGTCACCAGGCAAATACGACCGCCCATCCGTTTTTCTTGCTGTTCCGTAGAAACGCTTTTTACATCAAATCGGCCCAATCCGGTTACATTCAGTGTAAACGGAACAGGCGTTTGATCTAAACATGATTTGAGTTTTACATAAACG
>JAGPFK010000307.1 GCA_018056585.1 Clostridia bacterium
TTACATCCTCCAACCAGTCCAGACCGGTCGGAACACGCTCATCCAGGCAGAATTTATCCCACACAGCCGTATAAGGGAGAGATCGGGCCTCTTCCATTAATGCCAGCCGTTCCGTGTAATTTGCGGCCATCTCGGCCTCCTTCATCATTCTGGTCGGCTCCAGTAAAGCAGCCAGGACGGCTTTTTGTGCAGCTCGTACCCCAATTACCCAGGCGGCTACCCGATTGATGCTGCCATCAAAGAAGTCTGTTGCCAGAAAGACGCGGTTAAAACCATCGGCACGCTTAATCTCACGCATAACATCAAAAACAGCTTCGTCAGAGATCACCACATGATCGCTATCCCATTTTACACCGCGGCTGATGTGAACCAGCAGTTTATCCTGAAATAGAAGCAGCGATGAAATCTTATCCGCTATGGTTTCTGTTGGATGAAAATGGCCCATATCCAATGTCAGAATAAGGTTTTTGCAGCCTTTTGCCTGGGCGTGAGCAACATATTCCATATAAAACTCATGTGAACCAACGGTGTAACTCTCAACGCCAACACCAAACAATTTGGATTCGACCGCGTCAATCAAATAATCAGCCGGATAAGATTCAGATAAAATTTCATCGAGTGAGTCTCGGAGCAATTGCCGATAGTACATCCGATCTGCCGGCATATCTTTCATGCCATCCGGTATCCAAATATTGTTGATAGCGGGTTTGCCAAGCTTTTTGCCCATATCAGCCGCGATTTTACGGCAAGCTTTACAGTGATTGATCCAAAACCGGCGGATATTTTCATCCGGATGCGCCAGCGTCAGATTATCGGCCGCCAGAGGATGCCCGAAGCAGGTCGGGTTAAAATCAATGGCAATATTCCGTTCATCGGCCCATTCAATCCACCGCGCAAAATGTCGTGTTTCATAGGCATCCCGATCAACTTTTTCTTCTCCTTTCTCCGCATAGCTGGCATGGAGATTCAAACGCTGTTTCCCAGGCAGCAAGCGCAAGGCCTGGTCGATATCAGCGCGCAGTTCTTCGCCATTTCGCGCTTTCCCTGGATATTGCCCCGTCGACAGGATACCGCCGGATGTACCGCCGGATGCGCCCTCTAATCCAGTTACATCGTCACCCTGCCAGCAATGAAGCGAGATCGGAATCTCTTTCATTTGTCTCAGTGCTTCTTCCGTATCAACACCATACAGGGCATATCGGGCAGACGCGGCTTCATAACTTTTTTGAATCATTTCTTTCTTGTGCATGGTATTTTCCTCCTTGATCTTTGGCTGATTGATGTCATGAACGGCCATAATGAGCTAAAGCCCAATTCCGGTAATGCTCAACCCGACGGTTCAGGTCCGGTTCAGCCATACAGGATGTCCTGGAAAACAGGCCGTTTTGAATATCTTGTGTGGCTAAAAGCTCATGGCCGATTAAGGCCCAGGCCGCATCATAGAGGTTTTGAAACAAGGGATCACGCATGACCTCACAAACAAATTTTTGTCTTGGCTGGTTAATGTCTTCACCGCTGATCTCAAACAGCCCATGTTGTTCGCATAATTTTCTGACACGTAAAAGCTGCGCCCTTGTGTTGCGTGACGGCATATACGTTATCGCATGAAAACCCAGCCGTTTGATGACAGCCATCAGTTCATCCAGGTATTCATCCTCAAAAGTTTGCGGCTTTTTATCACCTGTCACGGAATCAGTCACGTCTCCAAGGTAAGCATAGGCTAAAATAATTCCATGGTCATCCGCAAAGCGGACAGCTTCGGCGACAGGTGGACATTCATCTTCCGTTGCGTCAATATAGCATTTTTCAACCAGATCACTCTTCAAAACTCCCAATAAATCATAGGGAAGATAAGGATTTCCGGGGTCCATGAGGAGCGCGCGGTTCTTAGAACTGACTTTAATACTTAACGTCTGTTCAAGGAACGCGATCAGCTCAGGACCATAGCCAAACTGATCGATCAACCGCAAAGACACGGCAAAAAGCAAATGGCGCTCCGTGACTTGCCCTCCTTCGTGAGCCATTGATAGAGGAAGAATATCTTTTTCATAATCAAGGTGAATGTCTGCCGGTTCCAGCAATGCATTCAGCCGTTTCGTCATCTCGCGGTTTCGCTTTTCGCGTGCAGTCCGGAAAGGAGAAAACCAATCCATTAAAGCGTCGATTTGATGATGGGGCACACCATGCATGGCCACATAGGCAATCGTATCCTGATCCGGATTGTTAATCCGCCGGCCGGCTAAAGGTGTATCGGCAAAAGAAACCCGGCATTCTGCGCCAATGGTTGTTGGAAGATCAAGGATAAGACCTGCTTCGATGAACTCTCTGGCTCCTGCAATGGTATCATGATCCATGATTCCCGCCGTGGCAAGACCTTCTTTTTTGGCTCTGCATGCCGCTTGAGTTGGTGAATAAGGTGAAAAGGAATAGAATGTGTGAATATGACAATTGACATCACGGCTGCCGCGGTTGTCATATTCTGAACCATACCGCTGCTGCCATTGCCGCAATGCATTGAGTCGAACCATGCGATCGGATGCATTTTGTTCCTGAATCAAGATTTGTTCGTCTGTTTTCTCCATGCCCATCTCCTGTTTGTTCTATTTTAACATAAAGACCAACCACATTTCCCTCCAACAGGATCAAATTCTTTTTCCCATTTTTAGGTGCGGTTGGTCTTTCCTAAGGGTCAGCTGCTTTACAGTCTAAACACCCAATCGGCTGCGACGCATCATCTCAACGTCCGTAAAGCTGTGTCGGGGTGTATAGCCCGGTATGGGCTGGAT
>JAGPFK010000308.1 GCA_018056585.1 Clostridia bacterium
AAAAAGCAGAATTGAGCAAATTACCACAGATCAACAACGAACGCCGTCATGATTTAGGCAGATCAACAAAGACCGGCCCCTGAGCCGGTCTTTGTCTTGTCATTAAACGTCACTCAGTGCCGCAAACTGATCCATCATGCTTAAGGCTTTGCCGGTTCCAACGGCGACACAGGAGATGGCGTCATCGGCCACCACCACATCAATGCCAATTTTTGCGGCAAGCATCCGGTCAAAACCATACAACAGGGCGCCGCCACCGGTCAGTACGATTCCGCGCTGGCTGATGTCAGCCATCAACTCTGGCGGGGTTCGTTCCAAAACGGAGTGTATGGCCTCAAAAATCTGAGCCACCGGCTCTTCCAGCGCTTCGAGCATCTCTGTCGAGGTAACCGTAATGGTTGCCGGCATGCCGGTGATAAGATTGCGCCCGCGCACCTCCATGGATAATTCCTCCTCGCGCGGATAAGCACAGCCAATATTGATTTTTAACTCTTCAGCGGTTCGTTCACCGATCAAGATGTTGTGCTTGCGTCTGACATGTTTGACAATGGCCTCATCAAAGCGATTACCCGCCACTTTAAGCGAATAATCAACAACCGGCTGGCAAAGCGAGATCACGGCTATGTCACAGGTGCCGCCGCCAATGTCAACAATCATGCTGCCGCATGGTTTCGTGATGTCAATACCCGCTCCGATGGCCGCCGCAATCGGTTCACGAATCAAAAATACATCCTTCGCGCCCGCATGTTTACAAGCATCTTCAACCGCTTTTTGTTCAACAGGCGTGATGACACTGGGCACGCTGACAACGATGGTCGGCTTAAAGTAGCGGGATAAAATCCCTCTGCAGACGCGCCCGATGAATGCCTTAAGCATGACTTCGGTGACCTTGAAATCAGAAATCACGCCATCTTGCAAAGGACGAATGGCATCGACAATGCCAGGTGTTCTGCCCAGCATTAAACTTGCGCTCTCTCCAACGGCCAGAACTTTGCCGGTCTTGGAATTGATGGCGACGACAGACGGTTCGCACAAAACAACACCGCGTCCTCTCACATAAATCAGAACAGACGCGGTACCCAGATCGATACCAATATCCATACCTAAACCCATAATCAACCTCTTTCTGTAATATGAAATCAGCAGGGATCATCGCGACAGGGTCCAGCCCTTGAGGATCGCACAATACCCGGCTGATCTTATCTTTGTGAACACTGCGATACAATGATACAATAGCTTTACCAGATAATCAACTGAAAATTCAGTTGATTTTTTAAAAAAGAGACGTTCACCCTTTCTATGCGCCGGTCAATGCTGACGGTTGCGGAAGAACAAATGAAAAGGAAACACAGAGGATGCTTAAACTGTTGGCTTGCCTGTTGATGCTGATCGATCATATCGGGCTTTATTTTTCTGATCTTTTACCAGCTGACGTTGTTTTGATCATGCGCGCGATCGGACGCCTTGCATTTCCCATTTTTGCCTGGCAGGTGGCACGCGGTTTTGACCGCACACGAAATTTGCTGTTTTATTTTATCCGGATGAGTGTCTTTGCTGTTTTATCAGAACTGATCATCCGGTTCAGTCATCGGATGATCGGTCTCAGCCTGAATGGAACAAACGTTTTGGTTACCTTTTCCCTGGCTTTGGTTGTGCTGTCTGGCTATCGACTCGCTATGCATTCTTTTCACGATATGATTGCAAGTCTCAGGCCCATCTCGCCGACCGCACACACGATGCCGACAGCCACACGATTTGATGTCCGCATTAATTTAGGCGGCATCACGCTGGAGCCCAGGATTGGACTTCTGATCGGCACCCTCATGATCATTTCAGCCGTCGCGGCCGCCATCTGGCTCAAGCCGGATTATAACCTCTATGGCCTTGCTTCCGTGCTGCTTTTTTATGTGATCCAGGATACAGTCGCGGAAGAAGATCAGCAAAGAAGGTCCATTCAGGCTTTTACCATTCTGAACATAGTGTTTGTTCCCATTCGTATTTTCTGGAATCATTTTCAGCCAGAGTGGGCGGTGTTGCAGTGTCTGTCGGTTTTAGGGCTGCCGCTTTGCTATCGTTTTGATGTTAACAAGCGTCCCGGCCGGGCTATTCAATATTTCTTCTATGCTTTTTATCCGCTTCATATCTTTCTCCTTTGTTTGCTCCATTACTTGTTGTCCAAATGAGAGGTCGTGAAAAAAGAGCTGGTTTTTGGTAAAATGTTTAAGATAAACGCAATTCGAATTAAAGTGAGGTATGAAGCATGGCTTATTCAGTAGAGGTCGATCGGAAATGGCAAAGAATTTGGGAAGAAACCGGGTTGAACCGTTTTAACCCGGATCGGATTGACCACAAGCTTTATGTTCTGGAAATGTTTTCTTACCCATCCGGATCGAAACTGCACGTCGGTCACTGGTTTAATTATTCGTTAGCCGACTCCTGGGCCCGTATGAAAAAAATGCAGGGTTATGAGGTCTTTCAGCCCATGGGATTTGACGCGTTTGGGCTGCCGGCTGAAAACTATGCCATTAAGACCGGCATCCATCCCTATGACAGTACCATGGCCAATATTGAAACGATGAGAAAGCAGCTTCGTGAGATGGGTGGCCTTTTTGATTGGGATCATGAAATCATCACCTGCCTGCCAGAGTATTATCGCTGGAATCAGTGGCTGTTTTTAAAGCTTTATCAGCATGGCCTGGCTTATCGCAAAACCGCTCCGGTCAATTGGTGCCCTCATTGCAATACGGTCCTGGCCAATGAACAGGTCATCGACGGTTTATG
>JAGPFK010000309.1 GCA_018056585.1 Clostridia bacterium
TGGGTGAAGGTTTCATATCGGTTCAGAATACCGGAACTTATGAGCGCAATATGGTACACCTCACGCATGAATCCGGCTGTGATGTCCATATTCCATTATCAGCCGGAATGTATGGTGCGTTTGGCCATTGTCTCCTCATTGGCTCAGTTGAAAGCAAAGTCATCTCTGACAGCGATTCTTATTATTCCTTCAAGAAACAGCTGGTTCAATTTGTTCGGTATTTGCGGACCGGTGAAGAACCATTCCCATTCTCAGAAACGATTGAACTGATGAAACTTTTAATCGGCGGCATCAAAAGCCGTGAGCAAGGTGGCCGAAAAGTCGTCTTGTTGGAAATAAAAGAGCGTTGAAAAACGCAGTCGCGTCAACAAGGAGCAATGAAAGATGGATTTATTAAATCGATTTTCGCTAGATGGAAAAAAAGCCCTGATCAACGGCGGTGAATTCCCCTTAAGTTTTGAAATAGCAAGTGGCCTCTGTGAAGCGGGGGCGGAAGTCTTTTTATGCGGGGCTGATTGGGATGCACTGGCCGCGAAGGCCGAATGCCTTCAAAAGAATGGGGCTAAAGCAGGCGGTTTGTTTTTTTATGAACAGGGAACCAAAGCTGCCGCATTGAAATTAGTTGAATGGATTCGCTCCGACATAGGCACGCTGGATATTTTCATTGACAACTCATCGCATGGACTGCACAAAGGTTGGGATCTCACTTTTGATGAGATTTATGACGATTTAAAACGAACCCAGCTTGGCCTCATGCTCACAGTCCAGCAAGTCGGTGCTTACATGGCCGATCAAAGGCGGGGCTCCGTCATCTTCATAACAGATACCTCCGCTTTAGTTGGCTGCAATGTTCATCTATACGAGGAAGCGCCTCAAAAGTTTGACGAAGACTTTTCTTTGACCTATGGGTTTGTCAAAGGATCCTTTGTGAACTATGCTCGTCAGGCCGCCGGATTTTTGGGAGAACATGGCGTTCGCTGCAACTGTATCGCATTGGCCCCACAGGAAAAGGACGTTCCGGAAGGCTTTGCCGCAGCTTTCATTCGCCAAACCCATCTGAAACGGATGACGGCCAAAGAAGACATTCAGTCGGCTGTCGTATTTTTGGCATCAGACGCTTCATCCTTTATCACCGGCGTTACCTTGCCGGTCGACGGCGGTTATACAGCCAAATAGAAAGGGGCTTACACCATGAATACACTCGAATTTTTTTCATTGAAAGGCAAAGTAGCCCTGATCACAGGCGGACGTGTTATGTATGGGAAAAGTTGCTCGATTGCGCTCGTAGACGCCGGTGCCCATCTTTTTCTGGCCAGCCATTCTGTTGATGCCGCGTATGACACGGCACGCGAACTGCGAGAGCGTGGGGGCGGACCCGTCGAGGTGGTCCCATTTTTTCAGGAAGATCCCAGATCGATTGAGCAACTTGTCGAGACCGTTGTCTCAAAAGTGTCCCGGATAGACGTCTTTGTCAATGCAAGCCGGATCATTCCCAGGGGTGGCGTCGGCTGGTTTCAGGAAGAAGAAGCGCTGGAACAATCTGTTCGTGTGAATTCAGCAGGACTTTTGTATCTGAATAAGTTGGTGGGCGAGCAGATGATCCGGCAAAGGAGCGGATCCATCATCAACATTGGTTCCATGATGGGGCTGATAGGCGTTGAAAAGCATAACTATGATGGCGAACCAGAAATGGCAGCCGGCGCGCACAGCCACGATTATGCTTTGAACAAATCCGGATTGGTATCCTTTACGCGGCATGCCGCCAGTTACTATGGACGGTACGGCATTCGCGTCAATTCACTCTGTCCGGGTGGTTTGAAATCTGACCGGACACCGCGGCGTTTTTGTGAAAATTACGCCAAGCATACTCAGCTTGGCCGATTGGCTAACGACGACGATATTAAAGGGCCGCTGCTTTTTCTGGCCTCGGACGCTTCTTCTTATCTGACAGGCCTTTCCATTCCTGTTGACGGCGGGTATACCTGCATCTGAGATCACCAGCTGGTCCAGCCGCCATCGACGACCAGATTATGACCGGTGACGTACTTGGCCGCATCTGAGGCGAGGAACACCACAGGTCCTTTTATATCGTCTTCATCGGCAAAACGACCGAGCGGCGTCAGCTTTTTGTAATTTCTGACAAACTCGTTCGTGTCATCATCTGAACGTTCTGCAATGTAGCCGCCGGGACTGATACAATTTACCCGAATGTTATCCTGACCGTATCGATTGGCCATCCACTTGGTTAACCCGACCATGCCCCATTTTTCATAGGTGTAATAAGCGGGGCTTGTCATTCCTGTTTCGCCATATACAGGAAAACAGGGACCGACGACCCCCTGGATAGAAGAAATATTAATAATTGAACCTGATTGTTGTCGGCGCATGACCCGGACAGCTTCCCTGCAAATCACGGCAAGACCGGTTGAATTAACAGCTTGCTGTTTTTGCCACGCAGAAACAGTCATCTGATCGAGATCTTCCGGTTCTGTTCGCAATACTGCATTATTGACCAGGATATCCAATCGTGAAAATCTTTCCACAACGGTTGTGATCAAATGTAAAACCGAAAACTCATCCGCCTGATCATAAGGCACGGCCGTCGCCTCAAGCCCCCGATCCACCAATTCCGATGCAAGCGCCTGACTTTTCTCTTCATTACGAGCAGCAATGACAACAGATGCTCCAGCTTCAGCCAGCGCTTCGCTGATGGAACGCCCATAGAGTCCATAACCACCCGTTACGATGGCAATTCGTCCGCTCAAG
>JAGPFK010000310.1 GCA_018056585.1 Clostridia bacterium
TCATAGCTCTTGCCAAACAAGCCGGCATAAATCTGTTTCGGGTATGGGGCGGCGGGCTCATTGAAAAAGATATTTTTTACGAAGCCTGTGCGGAAGCTGGCATCATGATATGGCAGGAATTCCCCTTTTCAAGCTCTGGCATCGATAATAAAACGCCTGAAGATCCTGATTTTCTGGACTTCGTCCGAAAAGAAGCAACTGCTATCGTCAAACAAAAGCGAAATCATTGTGCGCTGGCAGTTTGGTGCGGAGGCAACGAGCTTCAGGATGAAAAGGGCCGCCCACTCGATATCAACGACCCGCTTTTAGCCCTTTTAAACAGCATCGTTTCTTCGCTGGATCCATCACGACGTTTTCTGCCAACATCCCCTTCAGGCGGTGTTTTTGAATATTGCCTGGAAAACGCGAGGAACTGCCCCGATCAACTGATTGATGTACATGGACCGTGGGAACATCAGGGAATAAATAAACACTATGTTCTGTATCAATCAGCCAGAGGCCGTCTGCATTCAGAATTCGGCGTTGAGTCCATGGCCCACGCCGCGACAATAAACGCAACCATTGCACCTGAAGATCAGATTCCTCCCAGCCTTGATCATCCTGTTTATCGCCATAAGGGATCTTTTTGGAACAACTATGAGCTGGTCCTGTCGTTATTTGGAAAAAAAGAGCTGGAAGGCCAGTTGGACCGCATTCGGATGGCCAGCATGTACCTGCAATATGAAGGCCTCAAATATGCACTCGAACGGAATCGTTCAGATGCTTTTTATAACAGCGGCAGTTTACCCTGGCAGTTTAACGAACCCTATCCAAACGCTTGGTGCACCTCTTCAATCGATTACTATGGCCGCCCCAAGCCTGGTTATTATGCGGCCTGCCACGCCTATCGCAGCAATGTGATCTGTGCATCGTTTGAGTCGGCTTCGCTTTTTGGACAAAACTTCCTAAAAGCGGGACTTGATCTGTGCCATGACATCCATCAACATGACAGAAACACATCTGAATGGAACATAACCGCCACTTTATATACCCTGGACGGTCTGGTTATTGATGAGAAAAAGCGAACCGTTATTTCCTGCTTTCAAACGGCCTCTGAGCATTTGGGTACCGTTGAGTTGAAATTACCTGATATAACATGCCGCCAACAGCCAGACGGCTGTTTTGTCCTGCTTCGACTAAAGGCTGAAAGCGATCAGAAACGTCTTGCCGAAAACACCTATTTGTTTACTTTATCAGACAACTATGCTGATCTCTGGCATTGCTCCGGATCAGACATTGATGTGCGCGGAACAGGCCCTTTCCTCACCATTCGGAACAAAGGCTGTTTTTCTGTCCTTTGGCTGCACATCATTGATGATGCGCAGCCCGGAATGCAATCAAATCTTCTGATTAGTCCAAACTATTTTGTTTTACTGCCCGGAGAAGAAAAAGAGATTCAAATCAGATCGAATCTACCGAATAAAAAAGGACAAAGGGAGAATGTTCATATCGAGAGCTTTAACACAAGCGGTCAAACCATCTCTGTTCTTGTTTAAAATCAAGTGAACACACGGACTTTTTCGGGGTGCCTTTCACCCATTTCCTGCCCCCTTGACCCTAAAAATGCTGCAGGAACCAAGGCTGCAATAGCTAGGTTTTCCACCGCTATGCTGGCATTAATCTGTTTGAATTTTCCTTCCGGTATGGCAATGATCACCACCAGCGGCGTGCCGTAGAAAATACTTTCGTGCCACTTTTTCATGCGTTCAACCGCTTGTTCATCACCTGTTTCACGAAACGTTATCATGGCTGCTTCATTCAATTCATGAATCAGGTTTTGATTGGTATTGACTTTTTGCTCATTTGCACTCCGGTACAATCCACGTTGATACGTCTGCCGCTGAATGTGTATACGTATCATCTTGAGGGGTCGTCTTCCGGCATCTCATCCATATCCAGAAACTGACCTTGGACGTGCAGCTTTCGGGCTCCTCCTTGTCCTCTCTCCCGTCTTTCCCGCACGAATATTGTTTATACGCCCCTTCTCAACGTTCTGCTTCCATCAGAAACGCTGTGCTTATCCCGGCTGCCAGGTTGTTCACGCCCAGGTCAAGGGCCAGTGTGATCCGTGAGATGCTGCAGTTCCCTCTGCTTCATAGACATTCCAGATAGCGGGTGCTATCTTTGGGATTTAAACGCATCTCGCGTATGGATTGACCGGCTATCCGTTCCGGCACGCGAATCGATATCGATATACCGGGATGTTCTTTATTTCACCAGCTTTGAATCTGGGATAATACCGGTTTTTGTTTGCTTTATTTTGGGCTTTAAAAATGATTCCATGGCTTCATGGGCTTTTTGAAGTATCTGCAGGCTTACTCCAGCCTGTATGTGTTTGTCGTTCTCATTCGTCTTGCCTATAGATAGAGCTTGTTATCGCTCAGCAGTTTTTGTGAGTTTCTTGATCCTGACACGCCTATATCTCCCGTATAGGGTATCCGTCGATACGTTTCCGGCTGTCCCTGCGTAATAACTCGGAGCCCAGAGGGTTCACCTCCCTGTTTTTTGCGCAAGCTCGGGAAACATCATGAATGTTCGCCTGGCGGACCAGCCTTTTAACACCTTCATTATCTCGGCAGGTGAGTATTTGGGCGGTGCGGATACAAACAAATGGACATGATCTGGCATGACGTCCAGCGCAATGATTTCTCATTTGGCTATGTCTCCTGTCAGAATCTTGCGTCTGCCCCCATTGCAAGTTAGAGTGCAACCCGGTATCCGGT
>JAGPFK010000311.1 GCA_018056585.1 Clostridia bacterium
GACCGGTGTGCAAAAGATCGGTCATACCGGCACACTGGATCCTTTTGCAGATGGTT
This sequence comes from Clostridia bacterium, assembly GCA_018056585.1. GTDB lineage: Bacteria > Bacillota > Clostridia > Saccharofermentanales > UBA5734 > JAAYBY01. The sequence goes on from JAGPFK010000311.1 coordinate 57, forward strand.
TGCTGCCGGTCTGCATCGGGAAAGCCACGAGGTTGATTCAGTTTATGGAAAGTCACGACAAGGCCTATCGCGTGACCGTTGCATTCGGCCGTGCCACAGATACGCAGGACCGAACCGGTCAGGTTGTTTTTGAGCATAAACTAACGGATACAGAACGAAAGGAACTGCTGAAAACAGATTTTGCCATCGTTCATCAAGCTGTTGCCACCCTGTGTTCTTTGACGGAGCAATTGCCGCCCCTCTATTCTGCTGTAAAAGTAAAGGGACGGCCTCTTTATACTTATGCCCGGAAAGGGCAGGCGGTCGAACGAAAACCGCGACCCATAAAAGTTTACCAGGCTGCTGTTGACCACATCCGGTTGAATGAAGAACTGGAAGCAGAGATCACCCTTACCTGCTCAAAAGGCACCTATATTCGCAGCCTATGCGACACATTGGGTCAGATAACGGGATGGGGTGCGCACGCGGCTGCTCTCCGGCGCATCGAAAGCGGCCCTTTTTCTGTCAATGAAGCGGTTACGATGGATCAATTGGAAAAATGGCTGGACGGCCGGGATCGAAGCGAGGCACTCGACATTTTATCCGAAAAAAAAGTCCTGCTTCCTTTGTCCGCCGCGCTGTCTGATCGGCCGGGAATTCAGATAGACCGCACGTCGGCCGTCGCTCTGATGAAAGGTCAAATCGTGTTTTTCGAACCCGCTTGTGAACCTCCCGCGGAACGTGTGACGGTCTGGTGCGAAGATCGGCTGATCGCCGTTGCTGTTCTTGAAAAAAAAGAGGCGGATGCCTGGCGCATCCGCACAGAAAGGGTGTTGATCGATCATGCAGATTTTCTACGGTCCTGACGCTGAATACCCAGCCGGTCACAGGGGCGTGGCACTTGGATTTTTTGATGGCTTACACCGCGGACACATCAGTTTAATCCGGACGCTTCTGTATCATTGTACCTTGCGTCAACTGCCGGCGGCTGTTTTCACATTTGAGCGTCACCCGGACAGCGTTCTGCATTCAGAACATTGTCCGGATGCCCTTTATACCTTGCCGGAACGTCTGGAACTCATGGCCGGCCTCGGCCTGGACGAGGTTTATGTGTATCCGTTTGATCAGCCGTTTGCTTCGCTGGATCCGGAGGTTTTCTTAAGCCAGGTGGTCGTATCGACCCTTCACGCTTCTTTGGTGGTTGTGGGCCCGGATTATCGTTTTGGTGCGGGAAAGCGAGGAGATGTGAATCTTTTGCGCTCCTTTGCCGAACAAAATGGGATCGAGCTTATTGTTGCCAACGAGATCTGTGCCGGGACGAAAAAAATCGCCAGTTCTGAGATCCGTCATTTGATTCAGGACGGTGAGGTCGCTCAAGCCGCTTCGTTTCTTGGCCGGCCTTACACCATTCAGGGAATCGTGACATCGGGCCGCGGGCTCGGGCATCAGTTGGGTTTCCCCACGGCCAACATGTTTATGCCTGAAGGTAAAGTTTGTCCCGCTTTTGGTGTTTATGCCACGAGAGCCCGTGTTGTCGGCAAAACCTGGCAAGGCATCACCAGCATCGGATTACGGCCGACGGTCAGCCGCGGACGTGAAGAAACGGTGCCGGTCATCGAAACATACCTTTATGATTATGATGCCAATATAAGCCTGTATGGTGAAAAAATGACTCTGGAGCTTTTGTCTTTCATCCGGCCCGAACATCGGTTTGATTCACTGTTGAAGCTCAGCAGCCAAGTCAGGGCCGATATGGAACAAGTCAGACTCTGGCACCGCAAAGCGGAGCAGTGTTATGAAGTCATGCGGGTTCATGAGATACCGATCCGGATTCTGTACAGTGACCGATTTTCTCAAAGTCACCTGCATGTCGTGTTTCAGGTTAAGGCCACGCCCAGGCAAATGGCGGTCAACGCTTTGCTTGTTCAGGTGCTGACGGCGACCTGCCGTCGTTATCCGGAACGAACGAAACTGGCATTGGCTTTGGATCATTTATACGGCGCGTCGTTTGATGGGAGCGTTGGAAAATGCGGCGATGTACAGACTTTGATTTTTTCAGGAATCGCATTGGCCAGATGGGACGATCAAAATTATCCGTTCCGATCCGTTTGTGATCTGGTTTTTTCGGCTCTGCTGGAGCCAGACTTGGAAGAAGATGGACTTTTCAGGGAATCTATTGTGGAGTCAGAACGCAATAATCTGGTCCTGGCTTTGATGGCGCGCGAAAATGACAAGACGCTGCAGGCTTACGACCGGTGTCTGGAACTGTTTTGCGGGGGTCAGGTTCACGGATTGAACGCCATGGGACGCATTTCGGACTTGCGTATGGTGACTCGGGAAGAACTGCATGAAGCCTATGAAACGTTGCTTCAGCAGACCAGCTTGTCCGTTTATCTGGGTGGTCAAGTGGATCAAGAAGAAATAGAGTCTGTTGCCGAATGCTTAAGACAGTTTCCTCTTTCAAACCGTCCCGTTTATTACCCCGGACGGGTGCCAACGCCTTGTCGTCCTGAAAAAGAAGCGGCCGTGACCGAACACCGAACGGGTGAGCAAGCCCGGATTGTGATGGCTTTCAGCGGTTTGCCGCCCTATTTCGAACCTTTATCCTCTGCGGTGCTGCTCAACAGTATGCTGGGCGGCGACGCCCATTCTCTTTTATTTGATGTGATTCGTGAAAAAATGGGGCTGGCTTATCTGACTTTTTCTGTTTTTTTACTTTATTTGT
>JAGPFK010000312.1 GCA_018056585.1 Clostridia bacterium
CCTCGCTGCCGATTGCGCTATAAAATCAAAGCCGGCACAGCGACCGGCGACCAGTAAATTATCCGTTTTTTTAGGGATCATGCAGCGATAGGGGACTTGCCAGTACCGCTCATCAGGCATAACAGATTCATCATACTTCAGCCCAAGGGATACATCTTCAAAGCCATGAACATCAATTGGGTAGGCGCATGAAATGATGGCATCGTCAAATTTATGGTAATGAAGAATATCTTTCGCGCTCAGATTATAAACCGCATCAATTCGCCTTGATTCGCGGATCCCGACCATAGGCGCTGTTTGTGTCACATAGGCCTGAGCAAAGCCGGGAATCCGTTCTTTAAGAAAGCGCCTTAGTCTTAAAATCGCCTGTTTCCCTTCAATCTGCTTCTGCGTCAGAAAATGAGCATCCACTACACCGGCTTTTGTTTCGAGTTCCGGGCAATTGAAGGACATGGCATCCGGCTTGCCGGGAATGCCAAATGCCTGAAAATATACGGCATCCTGATGACTCAGGATACCATCCGCTTCGGCCTGTTGTATGATCTCTTTCATGCCCGGGGTATTCATGGCAAAATACTTATAACTGTTGTTCCCCATTTTTTGCATGGCATCATGAAAAGCATCAAAATCGATCCCTGCCATTTCGAAACGCAGGGATACCGGCTGGTTGATGCCATGCTGATCGCCGACTTCATAGTCAACACCGGATAAAACGGCCAAGTCCGCATCGCCTGTACAATCAATAAAATACTTTGCGCCGAACGCGCCGAGGCCCTCTTTGTTGCAAACGATGACTGAATCAAGATGACCTTGGCTCTGCTTTACACCCAGTAAAAAAGTATAGTAAAGCAATTGACAGCCACTCGACGTGGCCATATCCTCCAAAACAAAGGCCAGCATCGTTGGATCAAAGAAATGGTCGTTGTCCTCGATGCCACCTAACGCTTTCAATCTGGTTGAAAGTTCAATACCAAGCGGACAATGCGACGGATGATTTGAAATGCCAGACGACATGAGGGGCGTGACCAATCCCATGGTTGCTGATCCGCCAAGGCTCCCAAACGGTTCGATAAGCAACGTTTTAAGGCCTTCCCTTGCTGCTGATATACCAGCCAATGAACCTGCTGTTCCACCGCCGGCAACCAAGACATCATATGTTTCTAAAATCGGCACTTCGCATCCGTTCCAATTGATTTTCTCCATAAAAACTCACTCCTTAACCCAATGAATTGCTTTCATCCTGATCTTTATGCAGATAACCGCCGTAAGAAATCAAGCGTTCCTGAAGCAAATGGACATTGATGGCATGAACATCAACCACCTCCTGATCAAAAGCCAGAGCCGCAGCCAAACCAGCGGCTTCTCCTGTCACCAGACAAGCTGGCATAACCCTGATGGACCCAAAGACAATCGGATCACTACCGATGATGCGGCCTGCCACCAGACAGTTTTTTAGCCCTTTCGGCGTCAAACAGCGATAGGGAATGCCATGGCTTTCGCCTGGACCATAATGTTCGTAACGCTGTGTGGGATCAAAAAAGCCATCTTTTACAGCTGAAAGCTCTGACAAGGAATGATGGATATCGATGTAATAGGCATTGCGGCCTATTTCATCCGGAAAAGAGCGCCTTTCCAGATAATCCGAAACCGTCAAACGATAGTCGCAAATCACGCGTCGGCTTTCCCGGATACCCATAAGCGGTGCTGTTTGTGCCAGATAAGCATTCGCAAATGCCTCCGGCGCGTACTTTTTCAAACCTTTGAGCATTTGATGAGCCAGTTTCCGCCCCTGCTGCAACGCCTTGGAAACCTGCATGGGATCGGTCGCGTCAACATCAAAAAGATGCCCAGCGTTAAAGCCGACCGCGCCGGGTGCAATCATGGTATTGCAAAAATGTGTGTCAACAATCAGATCAAGCTCCGGATCCTTCATCATACGAACACACACGCAGTCGTCGTCCAGATTAATGTTGCGCATGCGGTCCTTAAGTGTGTATTGATAGGCGTAGGTGTCCACGTTTCCCAGGACGAAACAAAGCGTTGATGGCTGAACGGTGCCACTTGCGTCACCTTTTTCAAAGCCAGCACCCGCAAAGACGGAAAGGTCAGCATCCCCGCTGCAATCAATATAAACGGTGCCGCGGCAGGCAACAAGGCCTTCTTTATTCGCCAAAAGCAAGGTGTCTACCCGGCCGTCCTCAGCTTTGGCTCCACACAGCAGCGTATTAAACAGCACTGATACGCCGGCTTCCTGAACCAAGTCATCATAAATGCGTTTCAGTTCTTCAGACTGAATGGCAACCCAATCCAGCTTATCTTCCGGTTCGCTGGGTACGAAGGCCTTACTTAAACGGAATATTTTTTCTGCCAGCCCTCGATAAATGATCTTTTCATGATCGGAAAATGGGCACCAGGCCGGAACCAAGCCCATCGTCCCCATACCGCCCAAAGCGCCGGTTGCCTCAACCAGCAGGGTCTTTTTCCCTTCCCGTGCCACCGCAATCGCCGCCGTGCAGCCAGACGGGCCTCCCCCCACAACCACCACATCGTAAGTATCCATAGGTTTCAAATCAATCGAAAAACTCGTCATTTGACATTCCTCCTCAAAAATAGCGATCTGCCTTCGCTAAAACAATGAAACCGCATCTTTATTGTGACATGATTCGGGTATAAAACACAGTCTGTCGTCCTACTTTTTATGATACTATTTTACGTCTTTAAAATCGAAAGAAACGAAAAACATGGTTTGCTC
>JAGPFK010000012.1 GCA_018056585.1 Clostridia bacterium
GCCGACAGATGCGGATTTATCTGGCTACAACCTGATTCTGGCGCCTTTGTTGTACATGCTTAAGCCTGGTGTGGCAGAGGCCCTTACGGATTTTGTTTTCCAGGGTGGCTGTTTGGTTGTTTCTTTTTTTAGCGGTCTGGTCGATGAAAATGACCGTGTCATCACCGGCGGCTATCCGGATGGATTGCGGGATGTACTGGGAATCTGGGTCGAAGAAACGGACGCGTTGCTGCCTTTACAATTTCGAACCATGCTGATAAAAGAGCCGGATGCTTATCTAAAAGGATCTTATCAATGCTCGCTTCTTTGCGATATTGTCCACTTGCAGGGTGCCAGAGCTCTTGCCGTTTATGGAGAAGATTTTTATGCTGACATGCCCTGTTTGACAGAACATCATTACGGTAAAGGAATGGCCTTTTATCTTGCTGCTGACGCGGAAGATCGTTTTATGCAGGATTTTGCCGATAAAATAATCGAACAACTTCATCTTGAACCGCCTCTGGCTGTACCCCAAGGCGTCGAGGTCACTCGTCGCATCAAGGACAATCAAAACCCGGTCTTATTTGTGATCAACCACCTGAGAGAAAGCGTGACAATAGACGTGGGTCCCGATGCAAAAACAGATTTATTAACAGGCCAGTCTCTGAATGGATCGGTTCAGCTGGACGCCGGTGATGTGCTGGTACTTCAATCAGACGGGGAGAAAGGAGGTCATAATAGTGGACCACAGGGAACGTTTTTTTAGAACCATTGCGCGCGAGCCGGTTGACCGAAACGCGTCCTGGCTTGGTTTGCCAACAGAACAAGCGATACCTGGCTTACTTTCATATTTTGGTGTCGCGTCGCTTCGTGATTTGAAGGAAAAGCTTGATGATGATATTTTTCCCATTGAAATGCCTTATGAATCTGAAAGCAGTCATGCAATCTACACGGCGTTGAATTTTGCAAAATATCCGACGGGAAGCGATTTTGACCGAACCCTAACGGTTCCGGGTTTTTTCGAAGGCATGGAAGATCCCGAGCAGGTTGATCTCTTTGACTGGCCGGATCCCTCTTGGCACATTGATCCGGAAAAGTGCCGTGATTTAGCGAAACAGGCACCTTCAGATTCTGGCCGATTGGGTGTGATTTGGTCTGCGCATTTTCAGGATACGTGTGCTGCCTTTGGCATGGAAAATGCTTTGATCACCATGGTGACCTGCGAGGAAATGTTCCGGGCTGTTGATGCGCGCATCGTGCAATTTTATTTGGATGCCAATGAGATTTTTTATGAGGCGACACGGGGCGATCTTGATGCCGTCCTCATCGGAAATGATGTCGGGAGCCAAAAGGGTCTCATCATATCGCCTCAGCAAGTGCGTGATTTTGTCCTTCCCGGTTCACGTCGACTGATTGAGCAAGCCAAATCATACGGTCTGAAAGTCTTCTATCATTCATGCGGAAGCATTGAACCCATTATTGATGATTTAATCGAATGCGGGGTTGATGTGATTCACCCGATCCAGGCCCTGGCAACCGGCATGGAGCCTCACCACCTGCGTGATCGTTTCGGAAACAGGGTCAGTTTCTGTGGTGGCGTCGATGCTCAAGAATTACTGGTAAACGGAACCCCGGACAATGTCTTTAAAGCAACACTTGAACTGCGCCGGATTTTTCCGACTGGGTTGATTGTTTCACCCAGTCATGAAGCGATTCTTCCGGATGTCAATCCTGCCAACATCGATGCTTTGTTCAGGGCTGTTCATGAATCCCTCGACTGATTGTTTCACTTTTTTGTTTATAAAGGAGGCGGTTCTGATTAAAAAGGATATCACACAGACGACGATGCAGTTCGTTTTTAACCAAATGAAGACACCATACAAGCAAGGAATGATCCTTATCGAGGAGGGATGTTATCTTGATTGCCCTTCCGTTTTTCGGGACGACACAGCTTCCTGCTGGTGCCTTGTTTTTGCTCGATACCATCCTTTGGCTGGTGATCAGGCCGGTTATGAAACCTGGATGGCAACGAGTGATGATCTTTTGAACTGGCAGGTCAAAGGGCGGATCTTATCTCAGGGAAGCGGCGGATGGGATGATCGCCAGGTAAACGGAGCTGTTGCTCTGATTGATCCGGAGTGGAACGGTACACATAACCCGTCTCTTTTTAATGGTCTTTATTGGATGTCCTACCTCGGCGGAGAAAAGCCAGGATATGAGCCTGATCCGTTGAGCATCGGCATGGCCTGTTCTGACTATCTGCTCCCGGCGCATGAATGGGGTCGCCCGCTCAGTCATCCGGTCCTTTCACCCAATGATCAAGATGCAAGACCATTTGAAAGGCAAACGCTTTATAAGAGCACCATCATCCGCGATCCGGAAAACAGGCTGGGGGCGCCTTTTCTTATGTTCTATAACGGAAAGCAAAAGGAATATTCGATCGAACGGATCGGTCTTGCAATCAGTGATGATTTATTGCACTGGCATCGATACGGAAAAAGTTACTTAGTTGAAACCGGCATCCAGGATCGCTGGTCTATCGCAGGAGATCCGCAGCTGATACATTTTGAAGATTTTTGGGTGATGCATTACTTTAAGGCTCATGACGGAACAGCCTATGACACCTTTGCCTTATCTGATGATTTATTGAACTGGACACCCTGGGACGGAGAACCCTTGGTGGCACCCACCGAGTCCTACGACCGAATCTTTGCTCACAAGCCTTTTGTCTTAAAGCATGAAGGAATCGTTTATCATTTTTATTGTGCTGTTGGGGATCAGGGCCGCGGCATCGCCCTTTCCACATCAGAGCCAATCAGGAATCATTTAACGGATTGAATAAAGGGAGGATTTTCCATGTTGATTCGCACAGAAAAAAGTCCCTGTGCCAAAGCCAGCCCACTTCCTTACGACGCCGTTCACTGGACGAACGGATTTTGGAAAAATGGCGAAGATATCTGCGCGACTGCTACGGTCCCTCATGTGCTTCGGCTCTTCGAAAGTGACGAGGGATTTCATGCTGTGGCCAATTTTAAAATAGCGGCCGGCCTGATGGAGGGATCTTATCAGGGACCGCCTTTCACAGACGGAGATTTTTATAAAATACTGGAAGGTGCCATGTTTGCCGCAGCTCTGCTTAAGGATGCGTCGCTGGAAAGCAGGATTGATGACCACATTGAATTGATATCAAAAGCCATCCAGCCAGACGGCTACTTGTCAACAAAACAGATCATTGGCGAACGGCAAAACACGGGCGTTCGGCGTCAGGGCGATGTCAATGATTTTGAAGCCTATAATTTTGGGCATCTTTTCACAGCCGCATGCACCCATCATCGACTAACCGGAAAACGGACTTTTCTCGATATCGCCATTAAAGCAGCAGGATACATGGAAAAGTTGTATCTTGAAGCAGAAAGAACCGGCCAAGTGCAAACGGCGGTCTGCCCTTCTCATTATATGGGTTTGATCGAATTATACCGTGAAACAGGGGACCAGCGTTTTCTGGACACCGCAGCCAGAGCCATATTCCTTCGCGACCGGGTTCCAAACGGAACGGATGATAACCAGGATCGCACGCCGCTTCTGCAGCATGAAACGATTGTTGGCCATGCTGTCCGTGCGAACTACCTTTATGCCGGCGTCACGGATCTGTATCTTGAAACGGGTGATTCTCGCCTGATCAAAATGCTCCATCGGGTCTGGCATAACCTGGTTGACAAGAAATTATATATAACCGGCGGCTGCGGCGCTTTATACAGCGGGGTTTCCCCTTTTGGGGATTTTATCCGTGGCTACATGCAAAAGCAAGTTGTCCATCAGGCTTATGGTTACGAGTATCAGTTGCCTAATGTGACAGCTTATAATGAGACGTGTGCTTCCCTTGGACATATTTTTTGGCTGCATCGGCTATTTGCAGCGGAACCTCAAGCCAGGCTTTTTGACCTGATTGAGCGTTCTTATCTCAATTTGGTTTTGGCTGCAGTCAGCCTTGACGGAGAAAAATTCTTTTATGAAAATATGCTGCGCCGCACAAAAAAATTAGATTATGAACTCATGTGGCCGCTTGAACGCACGGATAACCTTTCTTGTTTTTGCTGTCCGACAAACCTTTCAAGAGGCATTTTGCAAGCAAAAGATTATGTGGCTATGGTTTCGGATGATGCCGTCTGGCTCGGTATGTATGGCGCGCATGAAGCCCGCTGTCAACTTCAGAACGGCGCAAATTTTACATGGGTTCAGGAAACAGATTATCCGTGGGATGGTCGTATTCACATTTCTTTCAAAGATATAACAGTCAATCGTCCCTTGTTTATCCAGGTAAGGATTCCAGGATGGGTCGAAAGCGGCTTCATTGATCATAATGGGCAGCACGTTAACCTGACAGAGGCCGATGCCGACACCTATCGGCCGGTTCGAATCGAAAATCTGGCCAAGGAGACCATATCCATTCAGTTTGATATGCCAGCCCGACATACGGTTGCTCATGCCATGGCAGAAGAAACGGTCGGCCAGGTTGCCGTCGAACGGGGGCCACTGGTTTACTGCATTGAAACAAAAGATGCACCAATTGAAACAATCGACGATCTCTATCTTCTGTCCGATGCAACGTATGTTCCGGTTTCAACGGAGATAAATGGACGAGCAATAATGGCACTTGAGAGCGAAGGCGCTGTATTGAATAGGCCTGCTTTTGATCGGGATCGCCTCTATCAAACGTTAAAGGTGGATGGCCTCAAAACAATACCAATCCGACTTATTCCTTATTTTGCCTGGGATAACCGCGGCTTTGGAGAAATGCGCATTTGGCTGCCTATTTTATATCGTTTCTGATCTCTTTTTTCATGAACCTCTTGTTCTGTATCCTGCCATTTGATATACTAACATCATACATCCTATGTATCATGAAGGCGGTGGCTTTATGAATCTCAAGCGAAGCATTGCTTTATCTATGTTTTTCCCAAAATCTCGCAGTGATGCAAATGCGTTTAAACGGGCTTTAGAGTTTTTAAAAGAGTGGCCGATGGATTCGGTTGAATTTTATTATGATGGAGAAAACAGGAATGAAGTGGCCGCAGCCTTGGAAAAATCAGGATATTTGGGTATCTATATCGCGGTCATTCCACTAAAAGAGCAAAATCTTTCTCTTTGTGCGCTGGATGACAATCATCGGAAACAGGCTGTTCTTCTGGCGCAGCGCTGTATTGACGAAGCGTTTGAATTAGGTTGCCGGGGCGTCATGATGAACAGTGGCCGAAACCCAGGCAAAGGTCGGGTCGATGAGGGCATAAAATCCTTTATGCAATCTGTAAAAGAACTGCAAAAATACATCGGAACCCGTTCCATCCATCTGCTGCTTGAGCCATGCGATTCACAAATAGAAGCCAAAAACCTTCTCGGACCAACCCATTTATCCGTTGATGTGACGCGTGCTTTGAGAAAAGACATTCCTGATTTTTCGTTGGTTCTGGATACAGCCCATGTTTGTGAGGAAGGCGAAGATTTCCTTCAGGCGGTTCAAAACGCTCTCGATTGCTGCGACCACCTTCACTTTGCCAATTGTGTTGTCTCCGATTCGTCAGATCCATTTTATGGTGATAAACATATTGGTTTTGACCATCCTGGGTCTGCTTTCTCATATTTTGATCTTTTTCGGATTTTTAAGGCACTCGAAGAACTGTACCAAGGCAGGGAGTGTCGCATTGCTTTGGAAGTTTTATGCAGGGAACCGGATCCGGAACAATATTTCAGGAAAGTTGCGGCTCAGATGCCTTGGTTTTGGCAAATGAATGATAGGAGGACAACATGAATCACAACAGTTACTTTCACCGGGTGCATGCCCAGACACCCACGCGTCTGTGGATTAATAATGTAACAAAAGAAGAAGCTCGTCTGGCCATCGATGCCGGAGCGGTCGGCTGCACTCAAAATCCAACATATGTCTGGAAAATGATGCAATCAGAGCCTGAACGAGTCTATCCTGTGCTGGATCGGATTTTGGATGAGCAGCCGGATGACACGCAAGCTTTGATACTGCTGCAAAAACAGTTGGTCGAAGAAATTGCGGAACTGTTCATGCCCATTTGGGAAAAAAGCCGCGGACGGATGGGACATGTCACGATTCAAGGAGATCCGTTTCATGAGACCGTGGATAATATTGTTTTTCAGGCTCGCCTGAACTGCAAAAAATATCCCAATTTATCACCCAAAATACCGGTCACAGAATCCGGTCTGCAGGCCATCTCTCAATTGGCTGCGGAAGGAATGACTCTGACCATGACTGAAGTAATGTCGGTGCAACAGGCTATGGATGCCTGTGATGCCTTTGAGTCTGCAACGGCTGAGCTCATGCGTCCACCGGCTGCTTACCTGGCTCATATTCCCGGCATCTTTGATGAATACTTGCAAAAGGAAGTTAAAGAGAAACATATCGATATTGAACCGGATATCTTATGGCAGGCGGGTGTCGCTGTTGCCAAAAAAGTACACGAATTAATGAGACAGAGGCGAACAGAGATCGCATTCTTGTCCGGCGGGGCGCGTGGCCTGCATCATTTCACAGAAATTGTCGGCGCATCAGGCTATATCACCATCAACTGGAAAGGAACGGCAGATCAGCTCATTCATCAGAATCCACCTGTTGTTCAGCGCTTTTTACAGCCAACACCGCCATCTGTTTTAGATCGCCTGGTTCATCAGCTCGAAACCTTTCGAAAGGCCTATTGGCAAGACGGGCTAAAGCCCTCGGAATATGAACAGTTCGGGCCGGTTGTTTTGTTTCGGAATTCGTTTGAAACGGCTTGGGACCAAGCTTTACAGGCGATCGCCGAACGAAGGAGGAGCCGTTGATGATCCCTCATGCAGATCAAAAAAATGAGAAAAAGAGCTGGTTGTCAGAGGATACACGCCAATTCGAAAATAATTTATCGGATGAAGCGCTTGCCCGGATGGCCAATCGGCTGAGACTGGATGTTATTTTCAGCATTTACCTTGCCGGTGACGGTCATCCGGGGCCATCGATGTCAATCGCCGAGATTATTGCTCATTTGTATTTCAGGACTTTACGCATCGATCCGAAAAATCCTGACTGGCCGCAGCGCGACCGGCTGATTTTATCTAAAGGACATGCTTGTCCGATTCTGTATGCCGCCTTGGCCCGCCGCGGCTATTTCCCTGTGGAGCAGCTAGCCGGGCTCCGTTCATTCTACAGTCATTTGCAAGGGCATCCTGACATGTTAAAAACGCCAGGTGTTGATATGACTTCTGGATCACTTGGAAACGGCATTGCGCTGGCTGCCGGCATGGCCATAGCCGGGCGTTTGCTGGATTATGACAGCCGTTACTATGTGATCACCGGCGACGGCGAATTATCAGAAGGCGCGATCTGGGAGGGTGTTTCCATTGCGGCTCATCACAAACTGGATCGCCTGATCGTCTTTGTTGATGCCAATCACATGCAGAGCGGCGGACCCGTTGAAAGGGTCAGCGGCTTGTATCCGCTTGCGCCGAAGTTCTCCGCATTTGGGTGGCAGGTTATAGAAATTGATGGTCACGATATGTCAGCGATTGGCCGGGCCATAGAGATGGCTCACAATGAAAAAGAACAACCAACAGCTATTTTATGCCACACAGTGAAAGGAAAAGGGATTCCCTATATGGAAGGGGATAACAGCTGGCATAAACGGGTGCCGACAGCATCTGAAGTTGAAGAAGCCATACGGGCGCTTGGGAGTGATTGTTTATGAGCGGCGGTCAACAACAGATCAAAAGTACACGTGAAGCGTTCATCCAGGCTTTAATGGAAATTGGAGCCAGAGATAAGCGCTGTGTGCTGATCTCAGCAGACTCATTGAAGGCGGCCAGAGGTACGCCGTTTTCTGATCGATGGCCTGAAAGAGTGATTGAAACGGGCATCGCTGAACAGGGCGCACTAAATGTTGCGGCCGGAGCCGCCGCCATGGGGTTCATTCCTTATGTTGTCACCTACGCCGGCTTTATTACGATGCGTGCCTGTGAGCAAATGCGTACCTTTATTGCTTATCCCAATTTGCCTGTTCGCCTGGTTGGACTCAATGGCGGTCTTTTAGGCGGCGAACGCGAAGGGGTGACTCATCAGTTCTATGAAGATCTTGCAATCACACGTTCTATCCCAGGGTTTACAGTTCTATCCCCTTCAGATGCCGATGCCGTATATTATGCCACACTGGCGACAGCTGAAATAAAGGGACCGCTTTATATGCGCTTGGGCAGCGGCCGGGAGCCAGTGTCAGCGGTTCCTGTGAGGCCTGGCTATGATCCATACCCCGTACGTAAAGTCGTTGATTACGGAAATGATGTGGCTCTTTTTTCAACAGGCTTTGTTTTAAACCGGGTGATCGATGCTGCTCTGAAGCTGCAATCACAAGGCATTGGATGCCAGGTGATTGATGTGGCTGTGCTCAAGCCGTTGGATCAATCCGGAATTCTTGAGGTTATCCAACAAGTGAAAGCTGTGGTGACGATCGAAGACCATCAAATCAATGGCGGTCTGGGCAGTGCACTCGCGGAGTTTTCGGGCGAACAGCATCCGTTACCGCTGAAGCGCATTGGGTTAGCCGATACTTTCGGCCGTTCCGGCTTGCCGGATGAATTGCTTGATGCCTACGGTATCTCTAGAGAAGCGATCGTATCCGCCGCACGTGCGCTTCTGGACTGAACCGTTCTGAAAAAAGCGATAAAAGGCAGTGTGTTCTTGCTCTGATGCAGATATCACTCTATACTGAGCATGGATCAAGGAAAGCGGAGGGATAGTATGGAAAATGAAAACAAGGCGGCCAACAGTATTCTTCAGCCGATGTCGACACAATCGGTTGTTGATCGGATTGTTGAACGAATCACCAATGCGATCATCAGCGGTGAGCTTAAACCAGGCGATAAAATACCCACTGAAATAGAACTGAGCGAATCGATTGGTGTCGGACGCAATTCCATCCGCGAAGCGATTAAGATTCTCGTTTCTTTGGGCGTCCTCGAGATCCGGCGAGCAGAAGGAACATTTGTCTGTGATCATTTTAATGATCGCATGTTGGATCCTTTGGTTTATGGGTTAATCCTCGAAAAAGATGCTTCGCATGAGATCATTGAGCTCCGTCGTGTTTTTGAAACTGGCGTTCTGGAGAAGGTCATTCGCTGCGTGACTGATGAACAAATGGCATGGATTGAGGAGGCTTTTCATGACATCAAGCGTGCCGTTGAAAACACCGATGTATCAGTTGATCAGGTTCTGGAGGCGGATATTGCGTTTCATCGGGTTTTGGTTCGGATTACTAACAATCACTTAATAGAGCGGGTCAGCAACATGATCGAGCGGCTGACTGTTCCCTCTCGTCGCCGGACCATCCAGCGGATGTTATCAATCGATCAGGGTCGGCCTATGATTGAGCTTCATGCCGAATTGGTTCATTTAATCCGAAAGCGGGATGTGATGGGCATTTCGGAAGCCATGGCGAATCATTTTAGTTTCTGGACGCACGAGGTGAGCGGAAATCTTTCTGCAGCAGATGATTCTGAGTGAAAGGAATTGAAATGAAAAGGCGCTTTAAGCTGCCGTTCTTGCACAAACTGCTGCTGACTTATCTTTTTGCCCTCCTGCTGCCTATCGCTTTAATGGGTCAGCAGACATGGAATGGCTACCAAAAGACATTGGAGCAAGAGATTATCCAAACCAACGGTCAATTGTTGGCTGATTTTTCTTCTGTTATCAGCTTAAAAATGTATGAGTTGGAACAGATCGCAATCAATCTTGATATCAATCCCCAGCTGCGCCCGTTTGCTGTAACAGCCACGCCATATGGCACGGTCCGCGCCATTCAGTCTTTGGCGCAGTATCGGTCCACCAACACTTTTATCTATGAAATAGGCTATTATATCCGAGGCCGCGATTATCTGTATACGAGCCTGGCGGCCTACCCCATCGAGCAGTTTTTACAAAATTTCTTTGAGCGGCCTGATCTTTCTGATGAACAATTAAAAGACCTTTTAGAAAACAGCCGATATCCGGTGATTCTGCCTTCTTCAAATACTCTATTCGTTCGTTCCGATGCTCGTCTGATGATCTTTATTTATCCTTTGCCTGCAGCAGGAGAGCCTTATGCGACGGCTGTGTTTTTTATCGATGAAGAAAAGATCAACAGCATGCTGCAAAGTGTCTTTAATCGAAAAAATGACAGTATCTTTATGCTGGACAATAACGGAACTGTTCTGCTTTCTTTACCTTTGAATCAAGAGTTGCCAGACCTGACTGCTTTGATTGATGAGATAACCGCAAAAGGCCAATCGACGAAACAAGATATTCATTCGGCCGTTTTGCCGGTTTGTGGGACAGATTCAGTCGTGACTTATATAGAAGGAGGCTATCGCGGCACCCAATTTCTTGCTATCTCACCACTTGATGAAATCATGGCGCCTGCCATACAGCAGCAACGCCGTTTTTTTATTACCTTGGGAATTGTGGCACTAGTTGGTTTGAGCGTGATTGTGTTGTCGCTGTCTGTGACTTATACACCTCTGCGGCACCTCTTCTACAAGGTGCGAGCTTACCAGGACGATCCATTTGGACGCGGCAATGAAATTCAGTTGATTGGGCGCATGTTGGACCAGATCCAGGATGACAACAGACGGATGCGAGAAATCATAAAAGAAAGTGCCTCGGACGTCCGTACCGCTTTTTTATTTGATCTGATCAGTGGTCTTGTTGACGATGAACTGGTCCTGCAGCAGCGGGCAAATCTGGCCGGAATTTGCCTTTATGGAGAAGCTTATGCTGCTCTGGCTTTATTAATTGAAAATGATGGCGCTTTGGAAAGGCAATGTGAAAATCGAGAAAATGAATTGATCATGTCTGAAGGCGTTCGCTTTTATCTGACGCGGCCTATGGGGGACCGGATTGTACCAGTTGTTGCGATATTAAACAGCAACGATCCTGATTTATATTCAAATGCGATCCATACGCTACGCCAATTTATTGAAAGTAAAAATATGGTTGCGACAATAGGCGTTGGCGCTCTTGAAGAGACACCTAAAAATATTGCAACAAGTTGGCAGCAAGCGGTTGAAGCGCTCAGCCATCGCTTTGTTGAAGGAAAGGGAAGTACCCTTATTTATGAAGATTTAAAACAGAAAACCCATATTTTACCTTGGTACCCGAATCAGGAAATCGACGATCTCATCCGGGGGATTTCATCCGGGCAGAAAGACATGATCAAAGAGGCGATTGATTCGGTCCTGCAGCAAATCAGTGTCCGAAATCTAGGCATTTTTGCAGCCAGATGCCTTTGCTATGATTTGATTAATACGGTGGTACGTGTTGTTGTCAGTCAAAACGTGAAAATAGATGTGGTTGAAGAGCAACTGGCGGATATGATTCGCCTTCCTCAGACGGAAACAATTCAGCAACTGGGTGATTATCTGGTCACTTTTTGTACCCGGCTGAGTGAACAGATGTGCAAAACGCATGATCACCGGCTTGAGAAGATGCTGACTTACTTGAATGAGCATATTCATGACAGCGATTTTTCCGTTTACAAAATGGCAGACGAGTTGAATATCTCCTATTCTTATTTAAATCGCATCTTTAGCCAGGCAACGGGGAAAACCGTTCTGGATTATCTGACGGACAGGCGCCTTCAATGGGTTAAGCAACAGCTGAGGGAGACAGATCGGCCGATCAAGGATATCATTTTAGAGGCAGGGTATAATGATATTCCGAATTTCAGCCGCAAATTCAAACAGCGAGAAGGAATTTCGCCCCGTCAATACCGTGAGAAATACAGACTTTCTGATAATGAGGAGAAGTGACAACCAACGTCCAGTCCTGACGGTCAGGTTTGATGACAGTTATGTGATTTTCATTTGCCATAACATGTTGAACGGAGGAGAAAACGCCCAGCCGTGGATCATACCAGCCAAATAACGGATTCGGCCAGTCTGCCAGATCAGAAGGCAGGACAATATTCTCTCCCTGATAACTGTAAGCCAGAATAAATTCCGGCCCCTTCATAAGGGCTAAGTGTTGATAATAACGAGGCTCTTGACACAGAAACAGGCCACGACGTTGCTCGCTTTCAAAGCAGTGGATCAGGAGGCACAGCGCGGACATTTGTGATGCGCCCGGTGCATTGAGTGCATCGGCCCAGTATGTTTTACAACCGTAAGCCGG
>JAGPFK010000313.1 GCA_018056585.1 Clostridia bacterium
AAAATAATGGAGATTGAGCGGCTGACCGGGAAAGTCCGTGCGATCCGTTCCTATGTTTCGATTGTTCCGGCCAGTCATTATGCGACAACAAACATCAAAATGAAACAGGCACTCATCAGCATTGAGGAAGAGTTGGAAGAGCAATTGTCTCTCTTGCGCAGCCAGGGGAAACTCGTCGAAGCTTACCGGTTGGAGCAGCGAACACGCTATGATCTTGAGATGATGCGTGAAACAGGTTTTTGTAAAGGCATTGAGAATTACTCGCGGCATCTGACCGGAAGATCGCCCGGGTCACCCCCTTTCACCCTCCTGGATTTTTTCCCGGATGATTATTTGCTGATGATCGACGAATCACACGTCACCATCCCACAGATTGGTTCCATGTATCAGGGCGATCGTTCCCGGAAAGAATCTCTGGTCGCCTATGGCTTTCGTTTGCCCTCTGCTTTTGACAACCGCCCGCTTACGTTCGAAGAGTTTGAACAGCGGATGAGCCAGGCCATTTTTGTCAGCGCTACACCTGGACGTTACGAAGCCAAACATTCCGCACAGGTTGTTGAGCAGATTATTCGCCCAACGGGGTTGGTTGACCCGGAAATTTCGATTCGTCCGGTCGATGGACAAATTGAGGACCTTCTGGCCGAAATTGCGGAGACCACGCGACGCGGTGAGCGGACGCTTGTTTTAACTTTGACCAAAAAAATGGCGGAAGACCTGACCGATTTTTTGAAAGAAGAAGGACTTCGGGTCATGTATCTGCATTCCGACATCGCAACAGTCGAGCGCATGAAAATTTTAAGGTCACTGCGCCAGGGTGCGTTTGATGTGTTGATTGGCATCAATCTGCTGCGGGAGGGGCTTGATTTGCCTGAAGTGTCGTTGATTGCGATACTTGATGCCGACAAAGAAGGTTTTTTGCGTTCATCCACTTCATTAATTCAGATTATTGGCCGGGCTGCCCGGAACATCAATGGCCATGTCATCATGTATGCCGATGAAGTGACGGATTCCATGCTGCAGGCTGTTCAGGAAACGAACCGGCGTCGTCAGATCCAGCAGGCATACAATGAGCAACACCACATTACCCCTGTCAGTGTAACCAAAGATGTCCGTGATCTGATTGATACTGTGATCGACACCGCTGAAGAAGCAGGTCTTACTGAAGCAGCGGCAGAGAAATTGCTGGATAGCCTGTTGGAAAATAAACTGGATCAGCTCAGCGGCGAAGAATTGGAAAAGCTGGCGGCTCATATGGAAAAAGATATGAAAGAAGCCGCACGTAAACTGGCCTTTGAAGAGGCCGCCCGCTTGCGCGATTTGCTCATTTTGGTTCGTGGCCGGTTGCATGACGTCAGACGTTGAAAGCAGTAATCCCGCAAATTTGCTATAATCAAAAAGAGATAAGTTCTGTCAAGGAGGCTGATTTATGTCACGTGTCATGGAATGGTATGAACTTTGGACAAAAGATCCTTTTTTTGACGAAGCAACCCGGTCCGAACTTCTGGCCATAGCCGACAGGCCGGAAGAGATTGAGGACCGGTTTTATCGTGATCTGGCTTTTGGAACAGCCGGTATGCGCGGCCTGCTGGGAGCCGGGACCAATCGGATGAACCGGTACACCGTTGCAAGGGCCGCGGACGCTTTTGCGCGCTTTATAAAGTCAAAAGGGGAAGCCGCTTGCGAGCGGGGCATTGTGATCTCATATGATTCGAGACATTTTTCTTCAGAGTTCGCTTTCCTGACGGCTCAGATTTTCGTGGGACATCACATACGGGTGCGTTTTTCAGATGAATTACGGCCTGTTCCTTTATTGTCTTTCGCAATTCGCCATTACGGTGCGGAGGGGGGCGTGATGATCACAGCCAGCCACAATCCGCCGCAATATAACGGCTTTAAAGCCTATGGAGCAGATGGCAGCCAACTGCTGCCTGAAGAAGCGGATGCCATCGTGCGACTTATGGAAGAGACGTCCGATTTCAGAAAACTGCAGTGGCCTTCTGAATCAGAGGTTCGGGCCTCTCCGCTGTTTTTAGTGATTGGACCGGATTTGGATCAGGCCTATGACGCCATGGCGCTCAAATTATCCATCAACCCAGAAGTAGTGCGCAGACATCATGACATGAAAATTGTCTACACTCCTCTGCATGGATGCGGCAATAAACCGGTGAGGCGGCTCTTGTCAGCCATGGGTTTTTCACAGGTCCTTGTCGTTCGGGAGCAAGAGCTTCCGGATCCTGATTTTTCAACCGTCAAAACGCCGAACCCGGAAGAACGAGAGGCCCTGTCCATGGCCATCGAACTGGCTCTGCAATCGCAGGCCGAGCTCGTCATCGCCACCGATCCGGATGCAGATCGTACCGGCTTGTGTGTGCGGACAAAAGACGGCCAATATATGGTTTTAAGCGGCAATCAGATCGGCTTGTTGCTTTCAGACTATATCTTATCAGCCCATACAGAACGGAACACCATGCCTGATAAGCCCTTTGTTGTGACAACAATTGTGTCTACCAAACTCATGCGCAAAGTCGCCGCGTTTTATGGCGTGACCCTTTTTGAATGCCTGACCGGCTTTAAGTATATTGGCGAGTTGATTAAGGAAAAAGATGAGTTTGGGGACATGCATTTTCTTTTTGGCTTTGAAGAAAGCTATGGCTATCTGGCCGGTACCGAAGTCCGTGACAAAGATGCCGTGGTGACCAGCATGTTGATTGCGGAAATGGCCGCTGCCTGCAGAGACAAAGGGCT
>JAGPFK010000314.1 GCA_018056585.1 Clostridia bacterium
GTCTGCTTGATGAAACTTTGATTGATGCCATTGAACTGAATCTCTCTTGCCCCAATGTCAAAGAAGGCTGCATGAGCATCGGCAGCGACGCGGGACAGATCTATCGGCTTGTCTGCGAGGTCAGGCACGTGACTCAAAAACCAATCTGGGCCAAACTGACACCCAATGTGACGAATATCACGGAGATGGCCAGAGCCGCGGAAGACGGCGGTGCAGATGCCGTTGTTCTGATTAACACCTTATTGGGACTTGCCATCGATCGAAAAAGCAGAAGGCCTGTTTTGCACAACAATACCGGTGGCCTGTCTGGCCCCGCGATTAAACCCGTTGCTTTGCGTATGGTTGCAGAAGTCAGCCGAAGTTTGGATTTACCGGTGATTGGCGTTGGTGGCATCATGAACGGATCTGATGCTCTGGAGTTTCTCATTGCCGGCGCGTCTGCCGTTGAAGTTGGAACGGCCAGCCTCATCAAGCCGACGGCCTGCCTTGACATCCTGGATGAAATGGTGCAAATTGCCGAAGAAGAAAGGGTTTCTTCACTCTCAGACTATCAAGGCACCTTGACTTACTGGGATTAGACACCTTTTTTCAGAAGATCCCATATGGTAAACTAGGATAAATCGAAAAAGTTGTCCTGGTTGGCAAAGATTATGAGGAGGCCATATGAAACCATCTGATCAAAAACAGCTGATCTCATGGCTTTTTGAGACAAGAGCGCTGCATGTTGCGCCATCTGATCAGCCATTTTGGTATACCTCCGGTACTTTTGGCCCTTATTACATCAACACGCATTTTCTCTATGGGAATGAAACGGCGGCAAACGAACTGCTTCGGGTTATTGATCATTTTTCTGAAAAGCCCTTGGATCTGCCGCATATTTTGGAAAAGAGAACGATGACTCAATACGCAGCTTGTGATCGCTATCATCAGCTGATGGATTTCATTGTTTCTGAACTGGAGAAACTGCCCTGTGATTTTATATCGGGAGGAGAGCGCCGAGATTTCTTTTTTTCTATCTGCGCCGCGTCCCTCCTGAAGAAACCCCATGTGAGCTTGTTTAAAGACGGTTCTGTTGTCCTGACTGAAGATTTTCAAAAGAGCAGTCGCTTGCTCGGGGAAGACAGTGTACAGGGAAAGGTTGCTCTTCATGTTGCGGATCTGGTCACGGAAGCATCAAGCTACATCCGTTATTGGCTGCCTGGTCTGCGTCGTGTAGGTGCGAAGCTGCCGGCCACCCTGGCTGTTGTGGACCGAAATCAGAACGGGCGGGCCGTCCTCGAAAGAGAGGGCGTCCGATTGATCAGCCTGATCACCATAGAACCCTCCCTTTTTGAACAGGCGGCGCAAATTGGCCTGATTACACCGGATCAGCGGGATGAAGCAATCCGTTTCATCACAGATCCAAAACAATATATGATTGATTTTCTAAAGAGGCATCCCCAGTTTATAGAAGAACAAATCGCAGCTGGCGGGAAAAACAAAGAACGAGCGTTGAGATTCAAGGAGCAGCAAAGTGACCTGGCAAAGTAAAATGAATGAAACAGAGCGGCCTGCTTACCGGCTGGTTCGTTCAAATCGAAAAACCATCGCCTTAATTGTTCACCCGGATCAATCTCTGGAGGTGCGTTGTCCTCTCCACACACCACGTTCGACCATTGATTGCTTTGTTGTGGAAAAAGCCAGCTGGATCAAACAAAAACAATTCGAAAGCCGGCAACTGATTCCGATTGGTCCTTTGTTCGGAAAAGAAGCGCACCGTGCCAATCAGATTCTTTTAAACCGCGTTCGATTTCTTGCTCAGCAGCACCATTTATCTTGCCCTGAAAATATTGCTGTCAAAGATATGGTCAGTCAATGGGGCAGTTGCAGCAGCAGAGGTTCCATTAGTCTGAATCGCCGCTGTGCCTGTCTGCCGTCTGATCTTTTGGATTATGTTATCCTGCATGAATTTTGTCACCTTGTCCAGCCCAATCACAGCAAAGCATTCTGGGACTTGCTTTTACATTATCTTCCGGACGCCTTCAGCAGGAAAGAGCGGCTCAGGCAATACCGTCTGATTTCAGATTCAGACAGGGAGGTCTTCTTGTGAAACGAGCTAAAAAAATACCCGGCGGGCGCGTCATTGTGATCACAGGCGCCAGTTCAGGCATTGGAAAAGCACTGGCCGAGCAATTGTCAGAGCAAGGGGACTGTGTTTATGCGCTGGCACGCAGTTTGCCTGACCACATGAAAAAAGAGGAACAGGTAAACGAAGGAAATGGCTGCCTTTATACTTGCCCACTGGATGTGACGGACCCGGAAGCCGTCCAATCCGTTCTCAAGAGAATTCTGACCAGGGAATATGGGCGAATCGATATTCTGATCCAGTCGGCCGGTTTTGGCTTGGCAGGGCCAATCGAAGCCATGACCCCAAAAGAAGCCAAGGCTCAGATGGCCGTTAATTTTCTTGGGTCCTGCTACATGCTGCCGCCTGTTCTTTCTGCCATGCGTCGCCAAAAATCCGGCCTGATCGTTCAACTGGGCTCTGTGGCCGGTTTTCTGCCCATTCCATTTCAGGCCTGCTATTCTGCCAGCAAAGCGGCCGTATCAGCGCTCATGCAAGCCCTTGAAAACGAAGTGAAACCCTATGGCATCCATTGTATGCTGGTTCAGCCGGGGGACACAAAAACCGGCTTTACTTCTGCTCGTATGATCAGTAAAATGGACAGCGATATGCCTTATGCCGATCGCTGCCGTCGCT